>JAOUJU010000085.1 GCA_029883045.1 Rhodospirillaceae bacterium | reverse complement strand
CCCTCTTCACGAGCACCATCGAAAACTGGTGTCGCAATAGGAACGCCACGACGCAGGTTTTCACCCATTTCGAAGATTTCACCGTCAGAAAGATCCGCAATATCGGTTTTGTATTCTTCTTCGTTGTAAATATCTTTCAACCAACCACGAATTGGAGCGGTGTCTTTGCCATTGGCTTTGGCCGCATCCAGAAGATCACCGATTTGCCGGCCAAGACCAGAACAGGCCCAGCCCATATGGGTTTCCAGAATCTGCCCCACGTTCATACGCGAAGGCACACCCAGCGGGTTAAGCACGATATCAACCGAGGTGCCGTCTTCGGCATAAGGCATATCTTCGACAGGCATGATGCGTGAAATTACACCCTTGTTACCATGACGACCGGCCATTTTATCGCCGGGCTGGAGTTTGCGTTTAACAGCCACAAACACCTTTACCATTTTCATGACGCCAGGATTAAGATCATCACCACGTTGCAGCTTGTCTACCTTGTCTTCAAAACGACGTTGCAGAGCAGAGATGGATTCCTCAAACTGTGATTTAAGGCCTTCCATGTCTTTCATTACTTTGTCGTTTCCAACAACAATCTGTGATTGCTGACCCGGCGTGTACTGATTAAGTAGTTCTTCGGTTATGGTGCTATCGGCAATAATGTCTTTTGGTCCAGAAACCACTTTTTTGCCAAGCAACAAATCCTTCAGACGTTGCGAGAAGCTACGTTCCAGAATTGCCCGTTCATCATCGCGATCTTTTGCCAAACGTTCAATTTCATCACGTTCAATAGCCAAGGCACGTTCGTCCTTGTCAACGCCGCGACGATTAAACACACGAACCTCAACCACGGTACCATCAACGCCAGGTGGCAGTTTAAGTGATGTATCACGAACGTCAGTTGCCTTTTCACCAAAGATAGCACGCAGAAGTTTTTCTTCTGGCGTCATTGGGCTTTCGCCCTTTGGTGTTACCTTGCCGACTAGAATGTCGCCAGGCTTTACCTCGGCACCGATGTAAACGATACCCGCTTCATCAAGGTTCTTGAGAGATTCTTCACCAACGTTAGGAATATCACGGGTGATTTCTTCTTGGCCTAGTTTAGTATCGCGGGCCATTACCTCAAATTCATCAATATGAATTGAGGTAAAGACATCATCACGTACTAGACGTTCGGAAATAAGAATTGAATCTTCAAAGTTGTAGCCGTTCCACGGCATAAACGCGACCAGCACGTTTTTTCCCAATGCCAGTTCGCCAAGTTCGGTTGACGGACCATCGGCAATTGTATCGCCCTTTACAACCAAATCACCAACTTTCACCAGCGGACGCTGATGCAAGCATGTGTTCTGGTTAGAACGTTGGAATTTTTGCAAGGTGTATATATCAACGCCCGACTGGGTGGTTGATGTTTCTTCTGTGGCACGAACAACGATACGGGTTGCATCAACCTGATCAACAATACCGGAACGTTTTGCAGAAATGGTAGCACCACTATCGCGCGCTACGATTTCTTCCATTCCGGTACCAACCAACGGTGCTTCGGCCTGCAACAATGGTACGGCTTGGCGCATCATGTTTGAGCCCATCAATGCACGGTTGGCATCATCGTTTTCCAAAAATGGAATTAGTGCGGTTGCAACAGAAACAAGCTGTTTCGGGCTAACGTCAATGAATTCAATTCCATCGGGATGCACCATGACGAAGTCACCTGCCTTGCGGCATGAAACCATGTCATCAACGAACTTGCTGTTTTTATCCAAATTAGCGTTGGCCTGGGCAATAACATAACGCCCTTCTTCCATTGCCGACATATAAACAACTTCGCCTTCTACCAGTTTGCCGTTTTTAACACGCTGATACGGGCTTTCGATAAAGCCATATTTGTTAACGCGAGCAAAGGTGGCGAGCGAGTTTATCAGACCGATGTTTGGACCCTCGGGGGTTTCAATCGGGCAGATACGACCATAATGGGTCGGGTGCACGTCGCGTACTTCGAAGCCTGCGCGTTCACGGGTTAAACCGCCCGGCCCAAGCGCTGATAGGCGGCGCTTATGGGTAACTTCGGAAAGTGGGTTGGTCTGATCCATAAACTGTGAAAGCTGTGATGAACCAAAGAATTCACGTACAGCCGCACTTGCCGGTTTGGCATTGATAAGGTCATGCGGCATTACGGTATCGATTTCAACCGAGCTCATACGTTCGCGAATTGCACGCTCCATACGCAACAAACCAACGCGGTACTGGTTTTCCATCAATTCGCCAACAGAACGAACACGACGGTTACCCAGATGATCAATATCATCAATTTCACCACGACCATCTTTAAGGTCGGTCAGGGTGCGTACAATGGCAAGTATGTCTTCCTTGCGCAGAACCCGAACGGTGTCGGCAACGTCATCAAAGTTAAGACGTGAATTCATCTTAACGCGGCCAACGGCCGAAAGATCATAACGTTCTGAATCAAAGAACAAGCTATTGAAAAGCGCTTGCGCTGTTTCTGGGGTTGGCGGTTCGCCCGGACGCATAACACGGTAGATATCAACCAACGCTTCTTCGCGGGTTTTGTTTTTATCAACCGCAAGGGTGTTGCGAATATATGGTCCGACATTTACGTGATCAATTGCCAGAACACTTATTTCTTCGATACCGATTTCTTCCATCGCTTCGATGATTTCAACCGTTATTTCATCACCCGGTTCAGCAAAAATTTCGCCGGTTTTTTCATTGAAAATATCAATTGCAGCGTATGACCCAATAAGATCTTCGGCGGTGACCTGTACTTCGGCCAAACCTTTTTCTTCCAATTGCTTCAAGGAACGCGGGGTAAGTTTAGAGCCCTGCTCAAGCACAACCTTGCCGGTTTTGGCGTTAACCAAATCGCGGGTCAGTTTTTGTCCGCGCAGACGGTCAGGATTGAAAGCTGTTTTCCAGCCCTTTTTGGTGCGCGAATATATAATGGTATCGTAAAAGTGATTCAAAATATCCTGCGGTGACATGCCTTCGGCTTCTGAAGGGGGTAGTATTTTTCCTTCTTCAGCCAACTTGGCGCGCGTCTTTGCAGTTTTGTCGCTATCTAGCGCCATCAACAGTGTCGTAACCGGCAGTTTACGACGACGGTCAATGCGGACATAAACCAGATCCTTAGCGTCGAATTCAAAATCAAGCCATGAACCACGATAAGGAATAACCCGCGAAGCAAAAAGGTATTTTCCCGATGAATGTGTCTTGCCCTTGTCGTGGTCAAAGAACACGCCGGGGCTACGATGCATTTGCGAAACAATAACGCGCTCGGTACCGTTTACGACAAAGGTGCCGTTATCGGTCATCAGCGGCATATCGCCCATGTAAACGTCTTGTTCTTTGATATCGCGAACTGAACGGGCTTCGGTTTCTTCGTCTACGTCCCAAACCACCAAACGAAGAGTAACCTTTAGCGGTGCGCCATAGGTAATGCCACGTTGTTGGCATTCTTCCACATCGTACTTTGGTTCATCAAATTCAAAGCGAACAAATTCGAGGGTTCCATGTTCAGAAAAATCTTGAATTGGAAATACTGATTTGAATACTTCCTGTAACCCACTCTGTTCGCGCTCTTCGGCTGTAGATTCCCTTTTTAGGAACTGCTCATACGAAGTTATCTGAACTTCAATCAAGTTGGGCATGCCAACTGCAGGTTTAATACTGCCAAAATCCTTGCGAACACGTTTGCGACGGGTAAACGACGTAGCCATTATTTTTTCCTCGGTGTCTCGTTGTGGGTATTCATTGCTTCGGCTGCCGGGCCGAAAATAAATACCCTTAAAAACACAAAAATCCCCCGGCGGGTATTTCATAAGGATGCCGTCCCTATGGAAAACCACACTTCAGAGGATGTCACATCCATGTTCCCGGCTCGGCAAGCCTATGCAGATGGATGCGAATTGCGGTGGATCGGGGCGGTATCCAATTATAAAAAGGACACCGCCCTTCCCCGATTTTATTTAAATAAGAAAACTTCTTATTTAATCTCGACGCCAGCACCTGCTGCTTCGAGTTTCTTCTTTGTTTCTTCAGCTTCGTCTTTGGAAATACCTTCCTTAACGGGCTTCGGTGCGCCTTCAACCAAGTCTTTAGCTTCTTTCAAGCCAAGGCCGGTGATTGCACGAACTTCTTTAATAACGTTAATTTTCTGTTCGCCAGCGGCGGTAAGAATAACGTCAAACTCGGTCTTTTCTTCAGCGGCTTCTGCTGCTGCACCAGGACCAGCTGCCATAGCAACCGGAGCGGCGGCGGAAACGCCCCACTTTTCTTCTAGCATTTTAGAAAGATCAGCTGCTTCCATAACGGTAAGGGCTGAAAGGTCGTCTACTATTTTGTCTAGATTAGCCATAATTTAAGTCTCCATAGGCTTGAACAATTGGTTCAGATGTGTCGGATCAAGCGGCTTCACCCTGAGCGGCGTAAGCACCCATAACGCGGGCCAACTGGCCAGCAGGTGCTTGAGTAATACCGGCAATCTTGGTAGCGGGTGCTTGCATAAGTCCCACAAGTTTGCCACGAAGTTCGTCGAGTGAAGGCAGTGTTGCCAATGCTTTTACGGCATCAACGCTTAGCTGTTCTTCACCAAGGGCACCGCCAACAACGATTAGTTTTTCGTTGCCTTTAGCAAATTTGACCGCAACTTTTGCTGCCGCTACCGGGTCTGCGCTAAACGCAATTCCGGTGGGGCCAGTAAACATGTCGGTCATACCCTCGAACTTGGTATCCTTCAGGGCGAGACGCGTAAGCCGATTTTTTGTCACTTTAAAGCCAGCGCCAGCTTCGAGCATTTGGGTGCGCAAGTCCTCCATTTCCGTAACGGTCAAACCCGAGTAGTGGGTTACAACAACCATTTCGGCGTTAACAAAGGTCTTGTGAAGCTCAGCAACCATCTCTTCTTTTTGTGATCGGTCCACTGATCGTCTCCAGTTTCTTCATATGCATTTTTAAACAACTTAAAAATGCGGTTGCACAACAAGGCTTCCGGGGAACCATCAAAGAAGGCTCTTTAGAAACCCGATTACCTGCCCAGTGCAACAAATTCAAGCCGCTTCGCACATAAATGCGGTTGAAACGGTTTTTTTCTGCACTGTCTCGGTAGGCGATAACTTTTTAAATCAAGCCAAATTGCCTGACACCTACTGTCTTGGACAGGGTGAAAACGGAAAAACTTTTTCCGTCTTCGATCACTACTGCACCGCAGCAGTGAAACTTTTTGAACACGCTAACTGCGTGCTCAGCCTACGGTTGACGCCATGTCAATTTTAACACCTGGCCCCATGGTCGAACTGATGGATATGCCTTTCATGTACACACCCTTCACGCCCGTAGGCTTTGCTTTGTTTATTGCGTCGATGAAGGTGCTGACGTTTTCGACAAGAGCTTTTTCATCAAAGCTGGCCTTGCCAATACCGGCATGCACGATACCTTCTTTTTCGGCGCGAAATTCAATTTGTCCACCCTTGGCATCTTTAACTGCCTTAGCGACATCATTGGTAACGGTGCCAAGTTTCGGGTTTGGCATAAGGCCACGGGGGCCAAGAACCTTACCTAATTTACCGACGGTTACCATCATATCAGGGGTTGCAATACAGCGATCAAAACCGCTTTCGCCTTTTTGAATTTGTTCGGCTAAATCATCATCGCCAACCATGTCAGCACCGGCTTTACGTGCTTCTTCGGCTTTGTCACCCTTCGCAAACACGGCAACACGAATTGTTTTACCGGTTCCGTTAGGCAGCGACACAACACCACGAACCATCTGGTCAGCGTGCTTAGGGTCAACCCCAAGGTTAATAGCAATTTCGACGGTTTCATCGAATTTGGTTGTTGCGCTGGCTTTCACCAGTTTAACAGCTTCGGCAATACCATAATGTTTTTCGCGGCTAATGCCTTCGCTTGCTTTTTTGAAACGTTTTCCAATATTTCCCATTACTATTACCTCACCACTTCGATGCCCATAGACACTGCTGAGCCGGCGATCATTTCCGCGGCGGCATCAAGGTCATGGGCGTTAAGGTCTGCCATTTTCTGTTCGGCAATTTCACGGCACTGGGCAAATGTCACAGAGCCAACGGAGTCACGGCCAGTTAGGCTGGAACCCTTTTTTATTTTTGCCGCTTTCTTCAGAAAAAAGCTTGCCGGTGGGGTTTTGGTAATGAAATCAAACGAAGCATCCTGATACGCAGTGATAACAACCGGAATGGGCATGCCCTGTTCCAATTGCTGGGTCTGCGCGTTAAACGCTTTACAGAATTCCATGATGTTAAGACCTGCCTGGCCAAGAGCCGGGCCGATTGGCGGTGACGGGTTAGCGGCACCAGCCGGTACCTGCAATTTCACAATTGCTTTCACTTTTTTAGCCATTTTATCCTCAGTTTCTAATTTGGTTGCTGAGATCGTGGTACGGCTATGGCGGGCCTCCCACGATGTTTAATATTTACTAACTACTGGGTCGCTTTTTCTACCTGTGAATATTCAAGTTCCACTGGTGTTGCGCGCCCAAAGATACTAACTGCGACCTTTACCCGGGCACGTTCTTCATCGACATCTTCAATTAGGCCGTTAAACGATGCAAAAGGACCATCGGTAACACGAACCTGCTCGCCAATCTCGAAAACAATTGAAGGCCTTGGACGATCAACGCCTTCCTCAACCTGATTAAGTATACGCTTTGCCTCGGCTTCCGAAATCGGGGTCGGCTTGTCGCGTGTTCCCAAAAATCCACTGACCTTTGGTGTGTTCTTTACCAAATGCCATGCGGCATCGGTCATATCCATTTCTACCAGCACGTAGCCGGGGAAAAATTTGCGGTCACTTGATACCTTGGTTCCGCGGCGCATTTCCACCACTTCTTCGCTAGGTACTAAAACCTGTAAAATTTTATCGTCCATTCCAGATTGTTTGGCCTGCTCTTCAATAGAGCTTGCGACCTTTTTTTCAAAACCAGAATATACGTGAATGACGTACCACTTAGCGGCCATCGCTTAAGCTCCAATACCGAGAATGGTTTTAACGCCAACAGCTAATAATTGATCAACAATAAAAAAGAACGTAGCTGCAAGTATGACCATTATGAAAACCATTGTGGTTGAAATACCTGCTTCTTTACGGGTTGGCCAAGTTACCTTGGATGTTTCCCGACGAACCTCTTCGATAAACTGTGCTGGGCTTGTTTTTGCCATTTCTTATTTTCTATTCTTACAATCAAACTCAAATAACTTTGGCCACATGGCCCGCTTTATATAGTGATGGCAGGGGCGGAGAGACTCGAACTCACGACCTGCGGTTTTGGAGACCGCCGCTCTACCAACTGAGCTACACCCCTTTAACCATTTATGGCCATTCAAAAGGC
>JAOUJU010000001.1 GCA_029883045.1 Rhodospirillaceae bacterium | reverse complement strand
GCGCTCGCAAGGTCTAACCAAACAAGCTTTGCAACCGCTACGGCTATCGGCATATTTTCGCCAAGCCATTTAGTAACCGCCGCGATAGCTGGGCCGAGTTCGACCGCTAACGTATTACCGAACGAAGTAAAATTAGCTTTCATTCGTGTAATATTGTCGTTAGCTTCGGCCATTGCGTTTGCTTGGTCTTTTGTAAGTGTTAAATTTAGGTCGTCGGCTTCCTGCCTCATGCTTTTTAGCCCGGCGCTTCCCCCTTCAATAGCCTGTAACATGCTAACGCCTTCGGAATCCCATATTTTCATAGCGAGGCGGACTTTATCCGCTTGGCTGTCAACATTACCGAACGCGTCGGCGAGAATTTCGAATTGTTTTTCGGGGGCTTGTGTTTTTAACGCGGCGGCGTTTAAGCCTAGTTCCCTTAATGCGCCTTTAGCTTCGCCCATTCCTTCGGCCGCTTCGGCTATTCGGCGGGTTTGCCGTTGCCATCCCATCGACATAGTTTCAAAGGTAATGCCCGATAATTCGGCGACGTGTTTATATTGGCTTAATGCTTCGGTCGATACACCCAGGCGTATAGATAGCTTTTGTATTTTGTCGCCGGCGTCTAAACTGGATTTAATAAGCGCGCCCATACCGGCAACACCGACCAGGCCAGTAATTGCGCTAGTAGCGCTTAACATATTTTTACGAAGTGAGGTTAGCCCACGACTGACGGCCGAAAACGCGCCGCCCGTTTTATTTTTCGCGCCTAAGACGAATTCGTAACGTGCTGTCGTTGTTGCCATTTAGCGGCCCATAGTTTCAATTCAAAAACGGATAATTCGCGGATTTCGTCTAGCGACTTGTGCAGCCTTTCAGCTAGTTCGAGCTGAAAAAGTAACAGGTTATCGCTTTCTAGGACTTTCCCACGTCGTCGACCGATAGCATTTCGTCGGCGGCTTCGGCCATGCGAGACAGTGTTTTAATGACGACTTGCGGGGATACATGGCGTAAGATTTCATTTTTTTCGACGGGTTTAAAAAGGGGGCGGCCGTCGCTATCAAGCGCGCGGGTTATCAGGACTTCGACCATACCCTCGACGTTTGCTTTACTTTCCCCGGCGAGTACTCGGTCGAGTTCCTTAGCCTTTAGCGCGTCCAGTGGTTTAAAAAAAATCTCTAACCCGTCCCATTCGTCGACAACGATTTTAATTAACGAAGCTTCGTTTAGTAGGTTTCTAAAATGGGTTTTTGCTCGTTCCAGTGCGTCGCTCATAAATTACACCACCACCGATTCTGATAACGCCCCGGTTCCTTGCAGGCTAAACGATACCGTTACCATTCCGTTAACGCTCGCCCCTTTGCTAACGCCGGTTACTAAAGCGGTACCGGTTAAATATGTGTCGGTACTGGTGTTTCCTTCGAGGTAGAAATTTGCAGTAATAGACGACCCGAGCGTTAACGCGCCTTGTCCGGTCGTGTCGGTTTCATCCCAAAAGCCTTCGCATGAAGCCGACCACGATTGATTACCCGCCAGGTATGTTTTCCATGCGTCGCCTAGTAAAGTATCTTCGATCGGTTCCATACTTGATTCAATCGAGTAACCGGTTATTTCTGCCACTTGATTAGCGCCGACATAAACCGCGCCCTCGCTGCCCGCATGATTAGCCATTTTTTTAACCTCCACAAAAAAACCCGCCGAAGCGGGTTTATACTAATAATTATGTTACTTTCGTAACGTTAAGGGTTTGTAATTAAACTAGGCCAGCTTAAAAGCGGCTATCGTTAAACTTGTTACGCCGCTATACGTAATCGCCGCTTTACCGTTCGAATCGTTAAAGCGTTTTGTATCGAACGGGCCGACGATTTCCTCGCTTCCTGCTGTTACTACCGTTACGCTATCGTGGTCGAAACCATACGAGCAGGACTTTAGACTATTTACCGTTACCGTAATGTCGCCGCCGCTCCCATTCTTAATATGTAAAAGTGTGTTTGTAGAGTTAACGAAGTCGTCGCCGCCTCCGGTTGCCGCGACATAAGACGGGGTTACGCCGTCTAGTGCGGTCGTGTATACAGTTAAAGTAGCCATTATGGTTCCTTTTTAAAGTGCGGTTTCGGGGGCGTTACTGGTTGTTACATACGTCGCGTTAAACGTTAGTCTAACCGTCCCCGTCGGTTGCTGCGCGTCCGCGCTAAGGTCAATAGACGTCGACGTTAAATAAAAATCTTTTGCTAAATTATTTAGCGTTGAATTGCCGACGGCCGTTTCAACCTCGGCCGCGATTGTATCGAGTGTGTCGTCGATATCGGCCACCGCCCGCGCGACACCTTCGACGATAATAGTTAACGTTTTATAAATATTATATGGGCGGCTTAACGTCTGTACTTCGCTTGTCTCTGTTTGCGTATAGATCAATAAACAGGGTAATAGTGTTTCGTCTATATTGTATAGCCGAGTCTGATAAACACGGGTCGACGTTGTCGTTAGTCCTGCGAGTTCGACCGCGAGCCTTTCGCGTATTTGTTGTCGGACGTGCGCCATACTAGACCTTTTCCATAATAATCATTATTAAGCCCATTCCGTCGGGTTCCCACTCGCGCGCGAGGTAGTCGACCGAGTCCACTGTTAACGCCGCGCCGTTGCTAATATCAGTAACGGCGGACGCCTTACAAGTAAACGTCGGTCGGGTTCCTTGCGTCTTTTGGGTTTCAATAAATAGATTGTCAAAAATGCCGGTAATAGTCGTCGTCTTGCTTGAAGGGTGCGGGCAATTACTCGGGGTATAGGTCGCGGTTTGACCTAACGCCCCGAGTAACTTGTTATCAATTTGCAATAACTTTGCCCGGAAATTATCCATTATGCGACGGTACCTTTGCCCGTATTAAGTTTAATCTTAATAGTCGTAACGCCGTTTCCGGCCGCTTCCCAGGCGGTACACGCGTTCGAAACGTCCCCCGCCGCCGCGACGGCTAAGTTATCATCGAATGCACCGGCGGACGAATCCCATAAAACCGCTTCGCCCTGGGCAATAACGGCGGCGGATACTTTCGGTACTGTAAATACGCCCTCCATTGCGACCGTCCCGGTTTCGGTATTTGCAATATCTACCATTGCAATTCCGATTTGTTGACCGACGACGACGACGTCGTCGGCGCTAATTGCGGCGGTTGCTGTATATAGCAGGTTATCGCCATTTTCTACGAAGTTCGAAGCCATGATATTTACACCTTTTCAAATTAGTAAAAAAAAACGGCCCAGGATAGGGCCGCGTTTTAATCGTCGGAATTATGCGCCGACGTTGTAATACATTGTCCGCCAGTCAAGCGCTTTTGCAGCGGCGTCGATTCGTACTTTAAATTCGATACCGTCCACGTTCCAGCCGTCCTGCTGTTCGACAACCGGATTAGGGTTGCCGTCAAGGTAGCCGATTTCCACTGTATCGAACATCGCGGGATTAGCCGACATATACCAGGCCGTCGCGCTTGCGGTGTCGAGGCGGGCGTCGGTAACGACCGTCGACATATTGCGAACCGGGTTAGGAACCTTACTATTAGTTTTGCTCGGGTCGGTTTCCGACGCCATTAGTACTAACATGGTATCTTCAAGCGCGGCCGGGCCGATCAAAAACGACGGGGTTATATTCAGATAAGCATTACCTGTACTATCCGTTTGTTTTCGCATTGCAGTACGCCCCGCGCCGACGGTTGCAGCCGTAGGGGCGCCGCCGCCTGATTCCACCGCGTTAGCGTGACTAGCGGTATTAAATAACGCGACGGCGTCAGACATTGCCGCATTTGCTGTTAAAACGCCGTAAGCAAGGTCGCCGACTTTACGCGCGGCGGCTCGGCCCATTTTGCGCGGAATCGCACTAAACGCGTTAAGGTCGTCGTTTATAATTGCCTGACGAGAAATGTTAAACATTTTCCCGTAAGTGGCTAACTGGATTTGTTCGCGAAAATCAGACATAGAACCGTGTTGATATTCGCCGCTTTCTTTAACTTCGGCCAGGTCTGAAAATTCAGACAAACTTGAACGGTCGCTAACTTTGAAGTCGGCCAAATTGCCAACGCTCGTCCATAATCCGAAAGATTCCGGCGCTTCGGTATAACCTTTTAACATTGACTTTTCAGCCGTCGACGCGAGCAATAGCGGAAAATCCGAGGTAGTAAACGCGCGGCCGACTAGCGCCATTTTATCAAGCCCGCGCGTCGAGACGTGATTTATTTCAAGAAACCGCCGCGCGAACTCGGTTAAGCTAAACGAGCGGTATTCGTTTTGCGGGTCGACTTTATCCAGGCCGACACGGCTTAAAAGGGTTTGTTCTGCTGCCTTAGTAAATTTCTCGTTTGAACCTTCGCCGACTTCGATTCGAGCCGTACCCGATACAGAAAACGAACCTTTACCCATTTCAGACAATAGGCGCGCGCGGGCGGCGTCGACTGTTACAGAAACGTCGTCTAAGCATTCGTCCATAATGTCGCGCTGTGTCGTAAGAAATGGTTTAAACACTTCTTTAATTTCATTACGGCGGGCGGTTTCCTGCTCTAGGGCGGTTGTCATAGCGGCTTGAATATCGGCGCGCTTGACGTTGTCGACGGTCACGTCGGGGCTTGTGGTTTCTTCGCTCATGGTTTTAACCTCTTTAACGTTTAAAGTATTTTCAATATCGACGACGCGGTACGCGATATCGTCGGCCGTTCGTCCGATTCCGACGCTTGCGTCGGCCGGTATGTCGACTAACGATACTTCCATCGGAAGCCAGGAATTAACGCGATACTCGTTCGGGCCGTCTTCGTTTTGTTTTGTTAGCGTTCGTTCTAATATTTGATAACCGACGCTTACATTAGTTAAAACGCCGTCTTTTACGTCTTGCCAAATTTCATCGACCGAAGCGCGCTTGCTTAGTCGGATTTCCGCATACCCTCGGCCGTTTTCAAGCCATGCGCGAGAAACTACCCCGAGGCGGTTTTCGCGATTACTTCGATCGTGGTTATACAAAACAGGGGCGCCGTTATTTAAACGGGCTAAATCTACTTCGGCCTCGTCATGGCCGAGGACTTCTAACCAGGGTTCGTCGAAAAACGACGAACGTAAATAGGGTTCTTCGCTACTAAACGAAAGTTTAATCGCGCGGCTTTCATCGTCCGCGATTGATACGTCGGCGGCGGCACGATGTAACGTACCTTCTATTCGCTGTTTCATTTTTTCGCCTTTAAAAAAGAAACCCGCCGAAGCGGGTTTGTTTGAGGGAGGTTTTTAGTTCGGCGGTCGTAGTTCGACCCACTCGCCCCAGGTATCGGGGCCGGTTTGAAATTGTATCTTTGACCCGTTCCACCTATGCGCGGGAAGTGGGCCAGGTTCGCCGCGTTGCCCACGTTGCCCGCGCGGGCCTTTTGGGCCTCGGTTGCTTGGCTTATCTATAGGGACTAAACCGGGTAGTATATTTACAAGCGTTTGCACTTTACGCGGCGTCGTCTAATCTGTGCCAACCGGTCGCGTGCCTGTATATATATCGGTTTCCGTTTTGGTCGGCGAACTTTTGGCCGTCCTGTACGGGTTGCGACGTGTCGGGCGGTTTTGCTGTGTTTGTGTTTGTTGTAAAGGTTAAACCCTTGTCGAGTTCGTCGGCGCGTTCCTGTACGATTTGTTCGGTTACGTCCGCCGGACTTCCTGACATTTCGCGGATTACTTGAGAGCGTGATTTAAACCCCGCTTGTACGAGTCCTTCGTTTGCTTTTAATTCCTTTAGCGGGTCAATCCAAGGAAGGGACGGCCCCCTAAAATCGGCGTCGTCGATTGTCGTTAAATCGGTTTCTTTTGGTATTTGTACTAAACCGGCCGCGATAGCGACTTTTACAAATTCGCGCCAGGTAGGGCGACAAAAGCGCTCGACAAAGTGGTCGCGTAACGCGGCGTAATGTACAGACTGTTCGACAAGTTCCTGTCGTTGCGCTGAATACGACCCGTTATAGTCTTTCGCGATACTTGAATAGCCCGTCGTCGTTCCGGCCGCGACGGCTTTTAACTGACCTTGTCGGAACGGTTCAAGCGCGCCCGACGGTCGATTACTTTGTATTGTTCCGATTTCTTCGCCCGGCGCTAAGTCGTCGAAAATCATACCGGGCGCCATAGCTAACGAACGTTCGCTAGTTTGGGCCGTTGTTGGTATATACTCCGAACCCTTTTTAATATAAGCCGTCATAGCGGCGGCGACACGGGCGGCGACGCGTTCCGACTCTTCGTAATCCTTTATGTCGTCTAATCGGTTTAATACGGACGCGAAAACAGTTACGCCGCGCGTTTGCCCGATTCGGTCGATTAATTTTAAGTGTAAAACGTTTTCAGCGGGGACGCGTTTAGTATCCTGAGTAACACGACTAAAAAGGCGGTCGCCGGGGTGTGATTTATAGAAGTAATAATTTAACGGGCGGCCCCATGCGTTTTTCTGAACGCCTTGTATAATTCGTTTTTTTTCGTCGTTATAATCAATCGGCACGTAATCAGGTTCGATTAATTCAATGGAAAACGGAACGCGGGTATTATGTTCGAGCGTTTTAATATCACCGCGTAATAGTTGCGTAAACGTTTCGCCGTCTCGAAACCAAGTACGGGCGGCGATACGTTGTGCCGCGTTCCAGTGTACCTGTCCCGTTACGTCGGGGGATAACATCCAGTCGCGATGCAGGGCGGTTAACTGCTGGTTTACATTGCGTAGTAATTTTCCCTTTTTGTCGCGTACTTGAGGTTCTACCCGTATTCCGTTTCCGACGACTTGATTAACTAATACACTTAAAACACCGCGCGCGAGGTCGTGGTTTTCGTCTAAATGCCGCGCTTGCATTCGTAGCGACGCCCCCGCGCTGCCGACGATGCTATCGCCGCTGCCGGTATCGGTTCGCTTTTTATGTAAACGGGACGGCTTAGCGGCCTCGTATGCTTTCAGCATATAACGCGCGCGCTCACGACGTAACGCCCAGGCGGGGGACACGTTTTTAATTAGCTTGTCGATTAAAGCCATTTAGGAAAAGTCCGCCAGCGATATAGTGCTATTTACGCCGGTCGTCGCGTTGTTTTCACCGCGTACCATACGTTCGCATGTTTGAATTTGTTTTAATATAACGTCGGCGTCTTCATAGGTTAGCGTCCGGCCGTTCATAGAATACGACTTACCGTCGGCGACGGCTTTGTACGCGTCTTGCCATTTTATAAGCGCTTCGCTCCAGAAAGACATAATATTACCTTTTATTAAACCAATCAGAATTAGAACCAATAAACCCGGCGGGTTTCGGCGGCGGGCTTTTCGGTACGTGCCCACGTTGCGCGATACGTTCTTTTAAAACATCGGCCAGGCGTTGCAAGCTGTCGCCGTTTATATCGAGCGCGGCGTCGGCGTATACCCGAACGTCTAGCGCTTCATTTCTCGCGCGTTTCTTAACCCATACGCGCCGGGCATAACCCTTAATAAACTTTGTTTCGATTCGTTCGGCGGTTAACTGTCTAAAATACTCTTCGTCGTAGTGCGCGGGGAAATGACAATAACCCGGCCCAGGTTCGCGAACCTTTAACCGCGCGTATATGCTTTCCTTTGCTGTGTCGACGCCGACGGGATAAACGCGAACGCGTAACCGATTATTTCGGGTCGGGCGGCCGGTCATAGGTCGACCACCGCCGCCGACGCCCTTTAAAACGTAAACGCGTTCGTAGTAACGTTCCTTTCCATAGTTGTAAACGACTTGTGTAAAATGGCCGCCCGAGTCTATCCCCGTGGCGCTAACTGATAACGTTAACCCGCTTTCGTGGTTAAAGTGCTTTGCTCTAAAGTGGTCGAGTTTGTCCCATACGTCGCGCTGTGACGGGTCGCCGTGGAATACGGCGTATTCAATACTGTAAGTTTGCCGGTCGACTGTATAACCGACTATTTCCGCTTCTAGGCGGTCGTCCTGAACATCGACACCGCATGTTAATACAACAACGGCGGCGGGGACTTCGGCCGGGTAATTTTCGCGATTGTTAAGCAGGCCGATAGATTCTACCTGCTCGCCTTGTTCTTCCCATGTTTCGCCGAGGCTTGTATTAATCCAAACGCGTAACGTTTCGGGGTCGTCCTTTGCCGCGAAAAAGTCCGCGACCACTTCCGACCAACGTTTCCAAGGGCTATACAATTCGTTCAAATGGAAACCGGCTACGCCTTTAAATGGCGCGTTTGCGCGCCACTCGCCCCGGCGTATCATTCGGGGTTTGTCTTTTTCTTCGAGAATCGCGCCGCAATGTATGCAGATATAACGCGTCGTATTCGGGTCTTTTGTGTCGTTGTCCCATTGTATATGCGCCCAGGTTAAAACCTGCATTTCGTTACAGTGAGGGCATGGGACGTAAAAACGCCGCTGGTCGCTTGAGTCGTACCAGCGTTCGACGGCCGACGCGCCTTTAACGGTCGGCGTCGACGTTATAATAAGTTTACGATTCCAAAATGTTGTAGAACGTTTACGGGCTAAACTTATCGGGTCGCCTTCGCTTCCCGCGCTGTACGGGTAGCGGTCTACCTCGTCGGCGAGTACGTCCCGAATCGGGCGGCTTGCCAAGCTTGCCGGGCTGTTCGCTCCGGCCATTGTTATCTGTCCGCCGGTAAACGTCTTGTGTAGCATTGTGTTGCCCGAGTCGCGGGCGCGGGGGTCTTTTACCTTACCGCGAAGGCATGGACTGTCGCGCAACATGGGGGCGAGTCGGTCTTTACTCCACGTTTGCGACATTTCAAGCGTGGGCTGTAAAACTAACATCGGGCCGGGGTTTTGGTCGATAACATAACCGACGATGTTATTAATTATTTCTGTTTTTCCGACTTGCGCCGAACTCATTACAACGATTGTATTTACGGCGCGGTCGTTGTACGCGTCCATAATGCCGGCTTGATAAATAGCTCGATCAGTGCGCCACTGTCCCGGCTCCGCGCTCGCCTCGGGGCTTAGCTTTCGTTTTTCGTCGGCCCACTTGCTTACTGTTAGCAGGGGCGGCGGCGCCCAAACTTTCGCCGTTCGATTCCAGGCGTTGCAAAGTTTCTTCTGGTATTCCAAGTCCGGCGAGTTCCGTTAATGCTTCGTAAATGCTATCGCGTATCGCCTCTTCGACTTCGTGTATTTCGGTTGCCGCGATAACGGCCGACGCGATTTTAGAAGGGAGCGAAAGAAACTTAGCACGCGCCGAACTTACTTTAGCCTGCCAAACCGCGACGGCCATTTCGACGGGGATTAACTCTTTTTCAAGTTGTTTAATTTCCAGCTCTAGCTTGTCCGCTGTTAGTTTTTTAACGCGCGTACTTTCGGTATGGTAATCGGTCGAGCCTGACCCTTTACCGTAGGCGCGTTCCTGTAAAAACTTAACGTAGCCACGAACTGACGCGCCAAGGTCGTACTTCCCCCGGCTAATACCTTTCGGTATTGTCCCGTCCTTCGCTAGTTGCTGTATTCGACGTAACGAAACGTTAAACAATTTCGCCAAAACGTCGCCAGAAACAAGCAAACCCGATTCGGTCGAAGCCATCGAAAGTTTTTACCTTTAGTTTAAGCCGCTTATTTTGCATTTATAGCCGCGAGCTAATAATATTTTGTACACCGCTTGCTGGTCGGCTTCGTCTTCACAAGTACACGTAACCGTAAAAGTCGTCGGAAGGGGCGCGATTTCTTCTTTTATTGGCTCGTCTTTTAGGCCAGATAAAAGCGCTTCCAAGTCCTCGGAAGAAAACCCCGTTAACGATAAATCGAAGCCGCCGGCGTCGAGGTCGCGAAGCTCTAAAGTTAATAAATCTTCGGCCCACGTCGAAAACTCGGCGACTTTATTGTCGGCGATTCGGTATGCTTTCACTTGTTCAGCGTTTAGATTTTCGGCGACGTGTACCGGTACGGTTTTTAATTTAAGACGCTTTGCCGCTTCATATCGTGTATGGCCTGCAATTATTACGTTTTGTTTATCGACTACAATCGGTTGTCTAAATCCAAACTCGCGAATACTTGCCGCGACCTTCTTTACTGCGTCAGTATTTACGCGCGGGTTTCTTACATACGGTAATACTTTTGTTATATCCGTGTTTACTATTTGCATTATTAATTAACGTAGCGAAATGATTTTAAAATTTCTGTCGCTAGGCAATTCCCGCGCTGCTTGTGGTACCCGCAAGGAAGGGCGGAAAGGTACCTAAACCATTTATTTAGCACGTATTTTAGCCAGGCGGCGGCTAACTTCGTGGTTAAAGTTAACACCAAAACGATACTCGGCTACCGCGTTCATTATGTTCATAAGGTCTTTAGTCGCGAAAGTCTCGGGAATACTCGGCCCATATATGTTTTTGCTCCAGCCTGTATTCCATCGTCCGCCGCTACGCGTCGCGCTTGGTTTGCGGCTTACGACAACGGCTTTACCGTTGCGGCCGTAGACAATAAACGTATTTTTGTACGTCGTCGCCTTTCCCCAGGCGCGCGCCTTAACACCGGTAGCCTTTCGGAATGCTTGCGGATTCTGGCGGCTTGTTTGTACAAATTCTATTAAATTTTGTTGCCTCTTTTGCGCGGCGTTAACGGTAGCCCAAGGGCGTTTGTAGTTAGCTTTTGTAACAGTTATATAGTTTCGCGCGAGCTTTTGTTTAATCCCCGTTCGTAAAGCTATCGCCTTAATCGCTCGGCCTTGTACTGATATTGCGGCCTTATTAATTGCCGTTACTGCCGCTTGATCGACGACGCGCCTTTCGATTTTGTTTAAGTCCTTTTTCATTTTTTCGATTGCGGTTTTATACTCAATACTAATCATTATCAAGCCGTTCGGGTTGTACCGATTAACGGCGCTTCCCAATATCCTTTTTTACCGCCGCCGCTGTCGGCCGTAATTTGTGCTGTATAGCTGTCGTCGGCCGTCAATACCAGAACGTCGCTTAATGTCCCCTGATAATTGCCATTACTTGCCGTTACATAGGGTAAGGATAGGGGCCAGGTTTCGCCCGAAATACTTGTACCCGAACTATCGACAACCGTTACAGTTACAGTCGAATCGTTAATATAGGTATCGGCGACATAATCTTTTAAACCGACTAACGTAATTATATTATCGTTACTCACATAAATTTTAAGGGCGGTTGTCATTATTCGTTAACCTTTATCGTCGCGTTAAGGGCGGGGTTTAGCGTTGAACATGCCACCACCGCCGCCGCGCTAATCACCGCGCCCGATATTGCAGGGTTCATAGTTAGGCACGCAAAAACAAACGTTACGGCGTCCGGTTCAACCACCGCCGGGCCGCTAAAATAAACGCCGTCTATTTGATGCCCTAAACCGAAATGGTCGACGAAGTAGACGCCGTCTACTTCGTAGCCTTCGTAATGGCTCATATTGTCACGTCGTCAGGTAATGGACACAAAAAAACAGATTTCGACGCCTCGTATTTAGACAGGTAAGGGACAAATAAAACGCGCCCTGTTAGCGCGGGGGTAAAAGTTACGTCGACTTGTTGGTAAGTCATACCGCCAGGGTCGACCCATGTTTCCGCGCTCACTGATAACGCGGTCGACGTTTTGCATAAGTTAATGACGCCCGGCGCCCCGTTCGAGCTTCCCAGTGTTAGGCCGGTTTCGAGCGCGTCGGCGCCATAGTAAACGCGTATATAAAAATCGGAATCAGTAAGGGCCGCCGCGTAATCATGGGCAATCTGAAACCGGTATGTCGTCGGCGCTATTGTATTTATATAATTATAAATACGTTGCCCAGAAAAAGGCCGCGTCGCCGTCGTTTGGGCGGTTGCCGTCATTTCGATACTTTGTACGGCGTTACTCTTTTTTGACTGATAACCGCCGACCCTATAAACGGCGGTCGTCGCTATTGCTGTTCCGTAATAATTATATAGTTCATTTCGACCATAAAAACTGCCGCTGTCACTCGAACAAATTTCGACGCTTTGACCAGGCAGGTCGATTGACGCGACAACGGCGCCTAGTGGTAATTTTGAATTTCTAATCGTGATTTTTGCCGGATTATTTCCGGCGACTACCGCGACGGGGTTTACGGTTGCCGCCATTGCCGACATATCGAAACCATCTACAATCATATCGCCGTTTGTTGTAGCGATTAAAACATAATTAGGTGTAAGGCATTCAATTAGACCGCCGCTTACTACAATGTTTCCGGTTGTCGATGATAGTCCATTCCAAGCGCCAAGGTCTTTAATATGACAATTAACAAGGCGAGTAACCGACAAAGGGTTACTTGCTAGGGCTTGCCCTGTGTCAAACTCTAAATAACAATCGGTAAAAGTATGATAATTAAAATTAACGTCGCTTCGGTATCCCCTGTCGATTTTGCACCCGAAGCCGTAAAAATTTAATGAAAAATCGAAATACCCTAAATACCAACCGTTTGTATTAATATGAAAAGTATTAGTTTTTTGGTAGCTGTAATCAGCAAAACTAATCGTTATTACTGTTATAGGGTCATAAAATGAACTACCGGCCGCCGTAAACGTCCAGTGATTAGCGGGGCCAAGCTCTAATGATGTATGCGAAACTAAAATCGCTTCATTTACCGGCGTTACCGACGACGTATAGTCGGTTAAAGCCGCTTGAAATGTCGTATAGGCGTCGGTCGGGCTTGTTCCATTATTTGCGCCCGTTGCGGCCGCGTTATAGTAAATTAAACGCGAAAATTTAGACGACAATTCAGCAAGGGACAAACTCTATTACTCCGGTTATGCGTCTATATTTAAAAGTCTTATTTCTTTATCACTTGTTAAGACGGTTTCGACGGCCGGGTCGGTAAGGTTTAAATATCTGTCTCGCACTTCCACCCACTCGCTATCAGACAAATTCAAGGCGTTTTTAATTTGTGCGATCGTAAAGTTTGCTAAAGCCCATTCAATAGCGGGGGCGGCCATTATCATAAAATTAGGGTCGGCGGATTCCGCCGCCGGGCGTATAATTTGTTTGGCTATCTGTACCGGGGTCGTATGCTCATACACCGCGTTAAATACGTCGGCGCCCTGAAAGTAAGCCCGCACCGCCTCGGCCGTTTCCCGCTGTCGCGCTTGCTTATTTAGGTGTAATTCGATTTTAGTTAAAAAGTCGATAGGGTCGGCGGACGCGTCTATATGTAAATGTACAAAGTAATCGCGGCCCGCTTGGTCGATGCCTTCAAACTTGCACTGTTTAACACCGCCCGTTTCAATTAGAACGCGCTTAACCGTCGTTGAAACAATCGCCATTTTTTAGCCCAAAAAAAAACCGCCTCTATTAAAGGGGCGGTTTATTCATTAATCGAATAAGGATACTTACAGGGGTAAACCGTAGGGGCACGAATGCCACGATAAACAATATAGCGCGTTTTATGAGTACACGCAACCGCAACAAATAGTAATAGGTTCCCCGTGGAACCTATTACTATTTGTTTAAGCGGTTGCGGCGTTGCCTGTTAACGCTCCATATATGTAATGGTGTGCATTTTCGACATAGCCCGAGATAGTTTTACGACTTACTTTAATAATGCGCGCGATTTCGTAATCAAAATAACCGAAAATATATTTTAATATTAAAACGTTTCGATAAACCGGTATCAGTTTTCGGATAAGCCTGTCGATAACTTCGGCGCGGGGGTTTTCCGGTTCTTTATGGTTCGTCCCCCGTATTACTTGCCCGTATTTCATCAACAAGCCTTCAAACGTTACCGACCTGTAACCTAATCTTTCATCGTGTCGAACCCACGACCCCCAGTTATCTAACTCTATTTCACAAAATGGAATAATCATAACGGTAAAATATAAACCTCCGTTTTATCTTTTTTCGCACCGCACCGCGCTGATAACACCGCGACACCTTGTAAATATTTAGGGCTGTCGTCTTTAATGACGCCGACGCCATACGGGTTCCGTTTACTCGGCTCGACTAAACAATCAAGGATAGGCTTAGCTATTAAATTATCGTCGTCTGGCGGTACCTGGGCGGCGCTATGTCTCACAATTAACACCGCGCACCGCTGCAAGGCGTCGCCCTTCGGTATATGGGCGCGAAGTTCCCAGGCGTAAAGCCTTAGTTTTTGCGCTTTAGCTTTAAAGTGTAATCGCTGCCATACATTTAGCAGGGGGACGGCCTCGTTAATCGTTGCTTTTAATGTTTTCGGGCTTTCTATTATTTGCTCGACTTTCGCCGACGATAAAAACCAATGCAATCGCAAGGACACACACCACCGCCATAGTTACCAAAAGGGATACAATACACGCCGCATTTAACATTTTATATTACCGTTACCTTTCGCCGCTTCGATTCGCCGGTATACCTCTTCGCGATGTACCGATATTTCGCCCGGCGCGTCGATTCCTAATCGTACTTTTTTTCCGTATCTGTCAATATCGACTATCGTAATTGTTATATCGTCGCCGATTCTAATAACTTCGTTTTCTCGCCGCTGTAAAACTAGCATTTATCCGCCCTTACTTATTGTTAAAATACCCAAGTCGATAGCGCCGGCGATAGTGCGGGCGATATGTTCCCACTGTCCCGGCCATAACTCCGGGGTTATATGTAATTTAGAATGACAACCACGACAAACCGGTATAGCGGCCCAGTCGGGGGCGGTTAGTCCCATTCCGCCAAGTTTAAGCCCGATTCCGTGGTGAGGGTCATCAGCAGGCGCACCGCAATAGACACAAACC
Organism: Rhodospirillaceae bacterium; assembly: GCA_029883045.1. GTDB lineage: Bacteria > Pseudomonadota > Alphaproteobacteria > Rhodospirillales > Magnetovibrionaceae > DAOVVL01. The sequence continues at coordinate 13,968 of JAOUJU010000001.1, read as the reverse complement.
AAACTTTTTACGTAACGTATATATTTCGGCGATCTAAACGCCTTTTGTTTTAAATACATAAGGTTTCGTAGGCGACGCCGTATTTATACGCGAAACCGTTACCAGGATAAAAAACTGTGTCTTTATGCGCGCGGTATAGGCGGTCGCCGTCTTGACCGCACCGCTTAACCAAATTAGCTATATAACGGGCTTTTACCTTACCGCGTATAACCTCTTCGGGGTCGTCGGCGTACTCGTAGAAAAAATCGAACGCTTTTAGGGCGTCGTTTAATTCTTTCATTTTTAGCCGGTGTTCCTCGAAAACTTTATCGCTCATTCGACACCGCCTTACTATTTTTCGCGTCCAAGTCATCTATATCTTTGTTGCTTAGCTTTACCACCGCATATACACCGCCAGGGGTACGAATAACGACGCTTCCCCCGGTTTTTGTAAGAACTGAAGCAAATTTAAAACGCTCATAGTCGCGCCCGATTTTGAAAACCACCGCTATAGCGCCTAAAATCACAACAAACTGTATTAATAAATCCGTATACATTCTATTTTCCATCCTCGTTTTTGTTTGCGCGGCGTATATATCCGTCTATGTAAATTTTTACCCATTTATAAACCTGTTTAGAGTTTGCCCACTCGTTGCAATCCTGAATTAGTTGCTCTTTATTATTCGTCTCTATATAGCGCGCCGCTATAGTTCGGGGTCTTAGTTTTGGCATTTATTAATATTTCTTTCATTTTTTCGACGGCGGTTTTAGCTTCGCGCTTTTGCGACTCTGTACGCGGTCGGGGTTTAGGGCGATCGTATCCAGTTAACGACGGGAGTTTCGCGCGCGCGCGGAATGTTAAAGCGCTCGGCGGGGCCGTTTCGTTAGCGGCGCGGCATTTATCGAGCGCTTTTTTTGTTTGTTCAACTGTTAACCCTGTAATCATTTCGTACCATTCCTTATTAGTAATCGTTCCGTCCATTGCTAACCCGCTACCGTGTTTTGCATACCAGGCGCGGCCGTATAATTCACCCATTCGGCGCCAAAAAAGGCGGAATTTAGCGGGCGTCCATTCGTCCACTTAACCCCCTTTAACTTTGAAAGGGTCGTCGATTTCGTCTAAATCCGAATACAACCGCCTATTAATCGCGTCGATACTATCCCGTGTCGCGGTTATTTCATCACGGCGGGCGGTGTCTTGATGTTTGCTAAGCCAGGTAATAACGTGTCGTAAAATAAAAGGGCGGCTTTTTCTGTCGATTTGCGCGGTAGCTATATTCCACTCGCGTAACGCTGATAATTGCTGCCTAACATCGACGGCGGGAAACGTTCTAACCCATTCGGCGACCATATCGGCGGTTATGTCGTAGTCGGTACCGTCTTTTAGTGGGATTTTTAACGCTATCGGGGAACCGTCGCCGGGGCTATTGTTCTTATTCTTGTTAATTTCTTTTATTTTTACTTCCTTTCTTTTCTCTTCTTTTCTATTAGGGTCGAGCGCTCGACGACTATTCGTCGAAATATCATCGAGCCGAGCTTTTAGCTTGCCGAAAAGGTCGGCGGTTTTGTTCCTGTCGAGTAAGCCGCGCGGGTCGAAAGTACAGTCGCTATCGGCCGGCGGGTATTGAAAGCGGGGGCGGTCGATTTTCTGATAGACCGCCCAGTTAACCGCCTGCCAGTACATGCGCGAATCGTTCGCGATATACTCGACAATTAAACCCGCTTTTAATAACTCTTCGATTTGCAGCATAACATCGCGTAAGTTGAATTCGCCGTCGGGCCATACGCGAAGCTTTAAGCGTTTGGTATCCGCTGGCATTACTCCGCCGTCGTCCGCAAAGTTCCAAAAGCCAATAAAAAGCAACCGCGCGCCCAGGCTAAGGCCGGTAATTTCCGACGACGCCCAGTAATTCGGGTCTATCATGCGTTTACGCGCCATTAACCGGCCTTTAATGCGAGTTTGATTAATCGGCGGCTTTCGCGTAATTCCTGCTCGGATACAATCCCAGGTAGGGCGGCGGCTATTAATACACTGTAATTTGTTTCGCCGGTCGATTCAGTGCGCGGCATACCCGACGACGCCCACCGCATAACCGCTGCCGGGGTTACACCGCATAGCCGGGCGATACCAGAATAACCGCCTTTAATATTTTTAACGGCGCGGGCGACTGGATTGCTCGCGGGCGCTAACAGGTTTTGATTTGTCATGTTTAACCTTTGTAAATTTACTTAAAGTATAATATTTACGCGCCGTTTAACCGTTTGTAAATACTTGTTATAAAAGGGAAAAGAAAGAGTGAAAGCCGAGAAAAAACGGAAAGGTACTAACGGGGACTGTTTCGGCTTTATAGGCACCGCGCGGGAAACTTGAATTAGTCTAAGAAATAACTAGAATTTACATTCAGTTACAGAAAATTCGATTTAAACGTAAGATCGAAGGACAAAACATTACAGATTTATAGTTGTATAATCGTTATTATAGGAAATAGTAAAAGTATATTAAGCGCTTTTTAATCAGGCCGACAATATCGCGAGAGGGTCTTTATAAAGTTATGGTAGAAATGGAAAATAAAAAACTGATTGCGCGCATAAATAAGGCGTTCGACTTGAAATACCCCCCAGGGCGGGGCCGTTTCGTGGCAATCGCGGACGACTTCGGGGTAACGCCAAAAACGGCGCGGTCATGGTGCGACGGGGATATAAGCTTACGATCGTTAAAAAGAATCGCCGACGCGACGGGGGTTCGGCGCGCGTGGTTGATATTAGGCGAGGGCGCCGCCTTTAATGAAGGCGACGACGGTTTTAACGATACGCCCGACGAAGAGACGTTACGCGAAATAGTAACGCTATTATTTGAAGAGGCGGCCGGACTAAAAATAGAAATAACCCCCGACTTAGTCGCGACAATGGCCGCCGAGCTTTACGGGCGGCATACTAAAAACCCGCAACCGACCCGAAATATAATAAATTACATACTTTCGAAGCCTGCTTAATGTTTGTGTCGGGCGGTGTCGGATATAATAGATTCTGTTATTTTGTTATATAATCGCGCTTCGGCTTTGTCGACTATATAAGACATACCGACCAAAACCCCCGTAATTACTAACACAATAACCACCGCCGCCGAAATAATGGCGAGGCGCGTTCGCTGTTTATCCATTATCTTATTTACTGCCAAGCTTACCGCCGCTTTTATCTTGTCCATTTCTTATTACTTCCGTTTTCTTTAGTAGTAATAATACCTCCTTTCAGTCATTTTTTTAATAAAAACTTATACTAATTATTAAAATATTAGTTTACTTATTGTTGCTAACTAAAGTACATTTAGTAAAATAAGAATACAAAAAGTAAAATTTCATATCAGCTAAAATATTTACAAGGGGGCGACATTGTTTAAAGTACCGAACGATTACAGAATACGCACTGGTTTAATGGGGTCGGATATTATGCAGGGTAATAACGGCGCGTTTCTAATACCGTATCGACTGCTGACCACTGAATACGGACTATTTTGTATCGCGTCCGACGGTATGGACTGGGAGCATGTCAGTATAACTGTTCACAATGTCGGCCGTTGCCCGGACTGGGCCGAAATGTGCTTTATAAAAAATTTATTTTGGGATGATACCGACACAGTTATACAGTTTCACCCCGCGCGCCCCGAGTATGTCAACACGCACCCGCACTGCTTGCACTTGTGGCGGCCTATTTCGGCGATAATACCGAAGCCGTCGCCGTTGCTTGTCGGCGTATAGGGCGAGGCAAGTTAAAATAAATACGATAAGGCGAAAAAAATATATTTTAAATAGCTGCGAAGACTGCCAGGTATACGCGTTGCCGCCATGCCCGCACTTTTCGACGACTCCGGCGACGTGGTCAATACCTATCGAATGCCCTTTAAAGGACGCGGATATAAAAGGCCATGTAACGGCGGCTTTCGTAAATCGTTTAACCGCGTTAGCGCGTGAATATGCCGGGGCGCAATCATTGCGCGGCGTCATATCAAAAGAGGTTCATGAGTTTTTATTATTAAACGTTATAGATTAGTCGGCGCGGTTGCGCTTTTGTTTTTCAGCGTCACCGCGTCGAGCGGGGGCAATCATTACGGGCCGTTCAACGTTGAAGTAATGCGCGTTATAGACGGCGACACGTTCGAAGCGCGCGCGTTTGTATGGCCGGGCGTTGAAATGGTTATTAAGGTTCGCGTAAATGCTATCGACACGCCCGAACTAAGGGCGCGGGATTTATGCGAACGAACGGCGGCGAAAGTAGCGGCCCGCCTGACGGGGGAAGCCCTGAAAGGCGGCGGCGTTACTATCGACAATGTTAAACAAGGTAGTTTCGGGGGGCGTTTTGTTGCCGACGTATTCATAAAAGGGCAATCGCTGGCGGATATATTGACCGCCGCGCAAGTCGCGCGACCATATAAACCGAATAATAAAAATAAATGGTGTAACTTGTAGTCGTTAAAGTGGGAAGGGAAGCCGACGGATAATTAATATTATCGGGAGGTTTAACGTTGAACAATTCAGAGACGACCGCGACGACGGTTTCGACGCCGGGCGGTATTGATCGTAATTTACATATCGACGAGGTCGAGTTTTTAGTCGGTTTTAAACGGACTAAAATATATAGACTTTTAAAGCTTGGGAAGTTTCCCGCGCAACATCCGAGCGGGGGCGGGTTATGGCCGGCGTCGGCGATAGATAGGTATATACGCGACGGGATAATATAAGGGGGCGTCGGCCCCCTTCCTTTTTTACCAAGGCTTAATTTTAACGATATCGGTTAAAAACTTTTCCCATGTTTCGAGCGTTTGCCGTTTGGGTTTTATGTAATTATGCCGGTCGTAATGTTTCGCGCTTACGTTTTGCGCTAAATTGTGATTTTGTAAAAGGTCTTTATTTTCATTCGTTATATGGTAATCGTCCCCGAGCGCGTCGTCGGCTTCGCCCATAAACGTTTTAACCGTTCGCCTTAAATCCATTATTTTATAAGGGTCGATTATATTAGCGGCGGGGTCGGTTTTTACGAGGGCCGCTTTTGCGCGGGCGCTACCGTCGACGGTTAGCCACGGCTTAGAGTTTTTCGACGGGCGGGCGTCCGGGCGAGCAGGAAAAAGGTATTCAGAGTCCGAGCGGCGAACCCGTAACCATTCGTCGATAATTCGAAGCGACCAGGGCGACAACGGCAACACGTTAACGCGCTGGTTCTTTTTTGAAGCGCGCGACGGGTCGTATACGTTTTTTTCGCGGTCGATATCGGCCACTTTCGCCGACGCGATATCTATATAGCGCTGTCCGCCTAAAAGTACCATTAAACGATGTATCGTCCCATAACCTGAAATAGGCATATTTTCAAAATGGTATTTTAATTCGTGTTTGCTTAATACTCGGTTTCGCGCTTCCTCGCCGTCGGTTTGTTTTCGGATAACTTCGACGGGGTTTGTCTGTATTTTAAACACCGCGCCGCGCCCGTAGTATTTCGGGTCGTGGTCGTATTTGATGCCAAAAGCGAACGCGGCGGCCAGCATTGAACGCGTGCGGTTTGCTTGGGTTAACGCGCCTTTCTGGATTTTTTGCGAAATTACTTTCGCGACGTCGTCGGGGGTTACTTGAGTTACAAGCTTTCGCGGCGGGATAAGCGGATAAATCGAATTAGTAAAAGCGGTTCGATATCCGGCCGCCGAAGAGGCGCCCCGCTCGTCGAGTGAGGTTAAATAGGCTTCGACTAGGTCGCCGAACGTGGCACCGCTCGGGGCTTTTCCGGCGGCTTGTTTTTTAATTTGTACGCCCTGGTCGCGAAGGTTTCGCAATGCTGTACATTGTTTTCGAGCGTCGCCGAGCGAGGTAATACCGACCGCGCCGATTTTCTCGTATTTTTTAGTGTTAGTAAAAATATCTCTATAAATGTAATAAAAGACTTTCGAGCCGGTCGGGTAAACGCGAACAGATAACCCCCCCGGTTCAGTGATAACGAAACGTTTATCGGTCGGTTTAATGCCTCGTATATAGGCGTCGGTAAACTTCATAATACGGCCCCTTTTTTAAACTTGTTTTATTGTTTACTGATTGTAATAATAACATTAGTTCGACTGTCTCTCTATCGGTAAAACAGGCAAAAAAGGGGCGGGCACCACAAAGAGGAACCAAAATACGAACGGCTCCAGAAACGCGCCAAGGAACCGAAAGGAACCGACGGACGTTATTACAATATATAATACAGCAAGTTACAAACGTTTTAAGGACTGAGAAAAACGGGCGGGAACGGCCCAAAACTGGCGCTTTTAGACTTGTAATCAGTAGGTCAAGGGTTCGACTCCTTTTGCCGGCACCAAATTAGCCCGATTATTCAGTAACTTAGCTTGTGGTGCCCTATCGGAAAAATGAAGGGGCACCACAACGGGCACCCAAAAAAACGACGGTTTTTATTACCGTCGTTTTTTTTTGTCCTTTTTTTTGTCTTTTGGTATTTTTTTTTGGGGCGGCTTGTATTTTTTTCTGCTTTTTTCGGGCGCGGTAGCCCGTGGGGCGGGCGGTACCTGGACGGCGGCGGGTTTGGGCGCCCGGCTTGTTTATTCAGTCGGATAACGCGCCGCTATGCGGGGTTTATTCCATGATTAACATTACGTTACATTTATCGTCGGTACTTTTAAAGTTTTACTAAAAGGATAAATTTATACCTTGCATATAAAACAAGGGTTATTTATATTACGTTTAATTACCTGATTGATTACAGGTACTAATAATAAAAAGGACGTCGAAATATGGATACCACCGCCTTAATAATCCCCCCCGCGTTACCTGTTACCCCCGCTTTAGACTTTCATAATTTACCGAAAGGGGTTAAGGAAATACGCGATTTATCCGACCCGATTGTATATCGCGCTCGGGTCTTTTGCTTTAATCAATACGAAATATCTATTATTCGTTTTAATCAAATAGTTCCTTTTTTTTCAGCTAACGAACTTTCCGAGTTATTCGAAATTGCCGTTTTTTGTCCGGCGGGGGATTATGTCCCGTTCGCCGACGGGCAAGTCGTCAAGCCTAAATGCACCGCCGCCGACGCTTCAAATATAATCCGCGTAGTTTCCGAAATTGTAACAATTTAAAAGGGGGTTAATATGTCAGGCAATAACGAAGACTGTAAAAGGCGGGGCGTAAGGATTCAGACCACGACGCCCGACGGCGAGCATATCCCCCCGGCCGGGCTTGTTTTTCTGATTTTAGACGGCGCCGTATTGATAACGACGAGCTTAGCTGAAACGGCGCAACCACAATACCGCGCCGACGAAATTGTAATGCTAGACGCGCGGGCGGCGGCTGATTTAGGTAATAAATTACTTGAGGCGGCCGGCTTTTTGGAATTTCTCGCGAGCGCGGAACCGGGATTAGCGGCGCATTAATTAACAAGGCGGACGAATGTTAACACTTAGAAACTATCAAGCCGAAGCCGTATTACAGGCGCAAACGTTATTTAGAAGTGGGCGTAAGAGTGTTTTATACGTTTTACCGACGGGAGGGGGTAAAACGCCCGTTTTAAGCGAACTTGCCTCGCGGGCGGCTCGTAAACGTAAAAACGTCGTTATTTTTGTACACCGCCGGCACCTATTATCGCAAACGCGGGCGCACTTAAAAGCGTTAGGGTGTGTCGGCGTTGAAGTCGCGACGGTTCAAGACGCTAATACGGTTAGTCTCGCAAAGTGGGCCGATTTGATTATATTCGACGAAGCGCACCACATAGAGGCCGCTACTTGGCGCGAAATTGCCGACGCGAACCCTAAAGCGGTTACATTCGGTACCACCGCGACGCCGTTTCGAACCGACGGAAAGGGGCTAGGCGGGGTTTTCGAGGCCGCCATAGAAGGGCCAAGCATATTAGACCTAATTAACCTCGGTTTCCTCGTCCCCCCTGAAATATGGCGGCCCAAGTCGGGCGAACCAAGCGGCGACCCGGTAAAAACATGGTTACGACGGGCCAAAGGTTTAACGACTCTTTCTTTTTGCTCGTCGGTCGGCGAGGCTAAGAAATTAAGCCATATCTATAACGCGGCCGGTATCCCTGCCGACTGTATACACGGCGCGACGAGTGAAACAAAGCGAACGCGGATATTAAACGCGTTAAATAACCGCGAAATTAAAGTCGTTACCTCTTGCGACACCATATCGGAAGGGTTAGACGTTCCGACGGTCGAATGCGTGCAATTACTTCGCGCGACAAAGTCGAAAATGCTTTATTACCAGCAAATAGGGCGCGGCTTACGAATTGCGCCGAATAAAGATAAGGCCATAGTTTTAGACCATTTCAATAATTGCGAAAAGCTCGGCGACCCGTTAGAGGGTTTCGAGTGGTCTTTATATGCTGGCGCGGGGGGGCGCGTCCGCGATGATTCGACGCGCTCGACTCCCAGGCTGAATAGTTCCAGCATTTATAGCCGTTCGTCGCTAGACGATTTAACTAACGGTTATTTAGTCCGCTTAAAGCCCGCCGAAGCCGTTAGCGAAGCGCTGGCGATTATTAAAAATAAATATAATTTCGCGGGAAACTGGGACAAAACATTAAACGATATAGCCTGGGCGGTTCGGTCGGGGCGGTTAAAGGGCGAAACGCTCGACGCGCTAAAAAAACAGTCGGGGCCGATTTTAAATCGTTTTATAACGGAATTAGAAATAAATGTTACAAACTAATATAAATCAAGTCGGCTTAGAGTTTCAAACGTTTAAAAAGGCGATAGATAGCCGCCCATTATTAGACATACTCGAACTTATCAAGCCCTTATTAAACGATTTGCCGCCGCCGCCGTGGTATATAACCACAAATGCGGCGGGTAAGTCTTGGATTAGAAACCAGGACGACATAATTATAGATTTAGGCCATAACTACGACGTCGCGTTACCTGAGTTTTTCGCCGTTTGCGGGACGCTTGCGCCGGTAATGGTTGACGCCTTACAGGCTCTATTAAATGGCGAGCCAAACGCAATCGAAGCGGCCTACTCTATCGGCTACGCGGCGGGGTATGAACAGGGCAAAATAGATGCCGAGTTACCAATATGAAACCGGCGGGTATTATGTTCGGAATTACTCGTATCGACGCGGGAAATACTCACGCGTGGACTGTGCGCGTAAAGCTATCAGCGAAAGGCTCGCCAACAAGTAAAACGTTTAGCGATGGGGTTTACGGTAACAAAAAAATTTCATTGCAGGCCGCCAAAAAACATCGGGACAAACTGTTAGAACACCGCGCGCCGTGGCTTAATTACAATCTAAAACGACAAGCAAATAAGGGCGTTAGTTTTCGTTCTTACTGGCGAAAAAAAGGCGACTGGTTATATTTATACGAAGGGTTTAAAAGTCACATTTACGACCACCGATTAAAGACTATTAGAACTAAACAATGGTCGATCAAAAAACACAGCTATAACGCGGCGTTAAATGCTGCGATAGATCAGCGTTTGAAGTGGGAAAAGGAAATTTACGGCGCGTCGTTTTCTTCCCGCGCTGTGATTTTAAAAAAATATTAAGTAATAAGAAAAGGGGCGGGAATGACAGACGAACAATATTATAAATTGCGGCGCGCTATGAGAAAATCGCTATTAATGCTGAATATTTTAATTATTGCGGCGTCGTTTTTCGGCTTAGTAAGTGCGGTTTTTTTACTAATTAATTTGTCGGCGGGGGACGTAAGCGGGGGGCTATTCGGCGGGTTTTGGGTTTTTTGTGCCTCTAGTATCGTTTCGAATGGAACTCGGATAAAGTCCAGACTTACAAACGATATTAAAAAGTTGCAATCCAATTATAAAGCGCGTTGTACTCGATGAGTCTTGAAAATGTCAGTTTCCGCACAAAACAAGCGGGGCCGATGTTTGGTATATATGAAACACGCTATAACGGCGCGGGCGTCGCGTGGCTCGTTAGTTTTCGAAACGGTAAAATAATCGGGCGCGGGATTTACAATAAAATAAATAAACGTAAACGGTTTAACTTTCAAAAATTCGGCGGGAAGCGTAAAGCATTAGCCGCCGCGAAAGCGTGGCGCGATTGTGAATTAAGAAAGCGCGCAAAATGGCCGGAATGCAACCACGGCCGACGATACGACGAAGGCGTAACACTTATAACAGACATTAAACACCGATTAAACGGCCGGACGTATAAATACCACTATTACCGGGCGTCGTTGCGCGATTACGAGCGCGGGCGGCGGTATACTAAATGTTTTTCGGTCGCGAAATACGGGAAGTCTCAAGCTATACGAATGGCTATCGCGGCCAGGCTAGAAATGGAAAAAAAGGCGTATGGGGTTGTCTTTTCCACCGCTAACGCTTTTTTATTAAAACTAAACCAGGGAGGGCCGAGCGTGGCTTTAAAAAAACGAAAGGTAGATAAAAAAAATATAAACGACGTACAAGGCGGGGGGCTGCAAGTACGCTTCGTTCGCGGGGGTTATGAATATTCCGAATATTTCGCGTATAGCAAATTCGGCGGGAAACGTAAAACGCTCGAAGCCGCCAGAATCCGACGCGACGAAATGATTTTAGAGGCCGAAGGGGGCTAAGCTATGGGGGCTAGGTTAACTAATAATAATGATAGTTATGGTATTACATTATCGAAGGCGGGTTACGCCGTCCGGGTTAAAATTGATATTAAGGAAACGTCGTATAAATGGTTCGGGTTTGTTGCGTATGGCGGCAAAATACAAGCCTATAACGCCGCGCGTATACACCGCGACAAACAATTAAAGCGCGGCCGTGTACCGCCTGGGCGCTTACGAACGTTCCCTAATATGGGTGTTCAATTAGCCCATAATCGCCGGACAATAGACGGCGAAACCCGCGAATATACGACGTTTAGAGTAACAATCAAACACCCGGACACCGGCCGGACGCTGGTTAAAACTTATTCGCCGAAAAAATGGGGGTTTCTGCGCGCGCTCGATTTAGCCATAGACCAGCGTTTAACGTGGGAAAAGGACTATTACGGCGCGGTCGTGTCTGAGCGGGCATTATTAAAAGCAAAATTTGAATAATGGGGGGGGGGAACGTGCGGCAATATACATACAAGGATTTTCAATACCGCTATATATATGCCCGCGACGACGGGGTTTTAATTTATGTTCCCATGTTGAAGGGTAAACCTTTAACCGACTTTATACCGGCGACCTTTTCGACGGGTAATCGGAACGGCCAGCGGTTTTTAAAAGCGCGGGCGATTCGCGACCACTTCGCCGATATAATTATCGGGTCGGAAGCTTTCCAGCTAAAACAGTTTCAATTATTAAACGGTATAGGGCCGGGCATTACTTATCACGATTTATTAGTCGGCGATTTTCCAGAAACCTATTTTAACGCCGAAATAATTAGCGTAAGCGGGCGGCGGCGTAGTCAAAAATTTCACATATACACCCATTACGGTTTTATACCGGCGTTAGAGCAGGCCGAAAAATGGTTACGCGACAAACAACGGGAGCAATGCGGCCGCGCAAAATACCGCCGCCGCGATAATAACGATAAAATAACAGGGTTTTAAAATGCAAACATTCAAAACTAGGGCCGAACGAACCGAGTATATTTTTACTTCTATTATTTCCGGCGCCGGATACGGGCCGACGGCCGAGCGCGTCGGGTTAGCGCCTGGAACGGTTCGCGCGTTGTTTCTCGGTGAAATACGCCGAATTCGACGTTATTGTAAAAATAAGCATATAGCTTACCCTGTCGATTTAGACAATATTTTAACGGCCCGAATAAATAAGCCGTTTATTGACGAAATTAGACCACTATTACCCGCGCGCGCGCGTGATGCGGATTTAATCGACGGCACAAAACCGAAACGGGTTAAACGTAAAGAAACTAACCGGGAATGGGCGCCGCCCAGGCTAAGTCGGACGGATAGCGAATTAGTCAAGCAAACACCGCCCGAAAAGCCTGTACGCGTCCCGGAATTTGAATTAACGACCGATTCAGACTGGGAATTATTACGCCGCGCGTTTTTGGTATTTGTTCAGCGTTCCGGCGGGCTTGTTGAATTGCCAATAAATGAAATAAATCACGCGGCGGGGCGGGTTGAATTAACCGTCGATAATACGCAAGGCGTTATATTTTTAAAGGAAGTAGACGGCTAGCGCTTGAATAGTTCGTTTAGGCATTCCGACACGGTTTGCATTAACTCGGGGTCGCTGTTTGATTCATAGGCGGCCGACATTGTTTTTAAGGCCGTTATATAAATGTCGTCGGCGGTTTCGATTCGGTACTCGCCTTGCCCAAGGGACGCCACCACCGCGAGAATATAAACGATTTCTTTTAGATGTTTATTCATGTTCGAAATTGTCCGATAATTTCGGGCGCGAAATATTCTATTTTGCCCGACTCGAATACGTCCGAATGTGTTTTACTGATTACGTCGTAATCGTTTTGTTTATCATAATTAATAACGCGCGGGTCGTTTCCTTTATATCCGATAGCGCCCATTTTCCCCCACTTGTGATGCCATAAAAACGACGCGAGTTTAACCGGCAAGTCGTCGGGACTATGCCATACGTGGCACCACTCGACAAGGTCGCCGGGCACCTCTTCGCGATTAAGCGCGGGGTTAATGTATACGACTTCGCGAAAGCGGGCGCCGTAATGCGTCGCTTGATGTATTAACGCGCAACCGTTCGAATGCCCCAGGGCTATCGAGTCGGGTTCGCTCATACTTGCAAGCATTCGGGATAAGTTGTTATTACATAGTCTAACGCGGCCCAAAAAAACCCAGTTATAATCGACGTCGACGACCTTATACCCCGCGCGTTCAAGGTAGGGACGAAACCTATCAATAGTTCCCCGCCCTTCGTCGCTTACATTGAACCCGTGGACAATGTATACCGTTTTGCTCGTTTTCATGTCAGTAAGTCCAGATAGTCGGGCCATGTATCGGCGACGGGCGTTCGATATCGTCTAAATGTATATAACGGGAATGTAACGCGCCTTTTTGATTTACGCCTATTCCGGTTAACCCGTGTTTAGCGGCGGCGGTTACTATGGCATAAGCCCGGCCCCAGTAAACCCCGATATCAACCGCGCGGCCTTGTGTATGGGGGCCGTCCCCCCTGATAGGTTTATTACTTACTTTTCGGTCGTACATTGAGCAGCGATAGCCGCTATTAATTCGAAAAGGAAAATTAAGCTCTAACCGAAGACTAATTAGCTTTTCCATAAAATCATTGTCAACGCAACACCGCCCGCAACCGCACCGGCAGGACATCTCCTTAACGGTAAAATTTAACCACGGGGTTTGCATGTTTAATTAACCTATTTAGCGGGAATAATAACAGTAGCGCTATCAATAGCGAACGCGCCGGGCGGGGCGGGTTTTGCAATACCGACGGCGGTATTACTTGGCTCGGATTCGATGCTATTTGCCACCGCTGTAACATAATAATTATATTGACCAGCTTTTAACGCGTCGGTCGAGTAACTGGGGGTATTAAGTCCGGTCGCTATTTGTGCGCCGTCTTGATAGACATTAAACGTTACAAGTTCGGTATTAGTATTCGTCCAGCTTAAATTAAAAGAGGTTTCAGCATTTGCGGGGGTATAAATAGTAAAAATTGTAATTACAATACTAGCTATAATCATTTTCATTTTACCTAATCCTTTTTATCTAAGGTTTGAAATAAAAGTCGGTCGAGGCGTTCGTTTACGTCTCTTACGGTACTTTTAACGTCGCTGGCGGATTCCTTAAAGTCGTTTCGTAATGCGTTTATGCTGTCGTTGAATTCTCTTTTTTGTACGTAATTGGTTTCGATTTTATCTATACGTTTAATTTGTCTTTTCCCGGTAAAGCCGAGTAAGCCGAGTAAACCCGCCATTACAAACCCTATGCCGAGCTTGATTAATTCAATATTGCTTGGGTTGCTTAAATTCTCTATGGGCATGGATACGACCGCCTTTTAAATCAATTCTAATTATACAAACATTTACACAAAAAGTTATATATTTACTATAATTTGTTACT
>JAOUJU010000084.1 GCA_029883045.1 Rhodospirillaceae bacterium | reverse complement strand
GCTTATTGTGCCAAAGCATATTAAACGGGCTTTTGAATATATTTCTGAAAATTATTCCAACGCCAATGTTTGTGAGAAGGTTCCCCTTTATGCCGGAATATCTATTCGTACCCTGCAAGCAGGGTTTCGCAAGCATTATGGAAAAACCATTACCCAATCTCTTCAGGATATCCGGCTTGATGAACTAAAAAAACGCATAGATCAAAATTCGGCTGGCGTGCCTGTAAGTGAGCTTATGCTTGATGTGGGTCTGTCCCACTTCAGCAGGGCAGCTGCTGCTTATAAACAAAGATTTGGCGTTTCTCCTTCGCAGGTAAAGAAACAATTTTTAATTATTCCCTGCGAGCAATAAATCCATGAGCAAAAATTGGGATGCCATTATTGTTGGTGCTGGCCATAATGCGCTGGCAGCCGCGGTTCACCTTGGCACGAAGGGATGGAAAGTTCTTGTTCTTGAAAAGGCCGATGTTGCTGGTGGTGCCGTAAAAACAACCGAAGCAACAATACCCGGTTTTTATCATGACCTTTACGCCATGAACCTGAGCATGTTTGCCGGTTCACCATTTTATGCAAAACACAAAAACCTGCTTGATGATGCGGGTCTTTCATTTACCGGGGCTGGAAAAACGTTTGTTTCAGTTTTTCCCGACAACACTTGGCTAGGCGTGGACAGCGACCTTGGTGAAACGTCAAAAAATATTTCTCGTTTAAGCAAGGCGGATGCAACAAAGTGGAAACAAATGGTTGCTGATTTCCCACTTGATGCAAAATATATTTTTACCGCACTAGGCACACCAATTCCGTCTTTTGCGTTTGTTAAAATTTTATGGCGTATGTGGCGGGAAAAAGGGATTGGCCACTGCATGAATATGGCAAAGCTTATGGTTTCAAGCCCCAGAAACTGGCTTAATGCCAATTTCGAAAATGACAAACTGAAGGCCATGATGGCGGCATGGGGGATGCACCTTGATTTTGGCCCAGACGTAGCCGGCGGGGCTTTGTTTCCTTACCTTGAATCAATGGCATGTCAATCATTTGGGATGGCGCTTGGTCAGGGTGGTGCCAATACCATAATACGCGCAATGCAAACAGTAATTGAAGCAAACGGTGGGGAAGTTCGCGTCAATTCCAATGTAGAAAAAATAATTACCAATAATGACCGTGCGGTCGGGGTATTGCTTAATGATGGCACCCAAATAAACGCGGGCAAGGCGGTGATAGCCTGCGTTCATCCAAAGGCCCTTTATGGCAAGCTTTTAGGGCTAAAAGACCTGCCGCCACCAGCAAAATTGCGCCCTGGACCCGCCACCATGATGATACATATGGCAATGGACGAAATGCCCAAATGGAAAGCCGGAACAGAGCCCGGACAATACGCATACGTACACATAGCTCCCGATTTTGAATACATGGCAAATGTTTATACCCAAGCAATGGATGGGCTGCTTCCGGAAAAACCGATACTTGTGGTTGGGCAACCAACTGTATTTGATAAAACCCGCGCACCCGATGGCAAGCACATATTATGGGTACAGGTGCGCGCCCTGCCCTATAACATAAAAGGCGACAGCGCGGGCAAAATCAAAGCTGGAGAATGGGATGATATTAAGGAAGATTACGCTGACCGAGTGATGGCAATTCTTGAGCAATACGCCCCGGAAATTAGAAAACACGTAATTGCGCGCAAGGTTCTTTCGCCGCTAGACCTTGAGCGCGATAACCCAAATCTGGTTCATGGTGATAGCCTTTCGGGCAGCCACCACATTGATCAGTTTTTCTTGTTTCGCCCAGCATTCGGGTATTCGCGTTGGAAAACAAACGTGCATGGCCTTTATAACATCGGCGCTTCAACCTGGCCTGGTGCCGGCACCGGGGCTGGTTCTGGGTTTATGTTAGCCTGCGCCTTAGCTGGTGAATAAGCGCCAATGACAATTAATCAATTTATATATTATTAAATCCACCCCGGCGTTATTTCCGGCAATGGTGCGGCATCAAGCAACGCTTTAGTGTATTCGTTAGATGGATTTTTAAAAATATTATCGCTGGATTCTTGTTCAACTATTTCGCCTGCGCGCATAACCGCAACCCTGTCGCATAACCTTCGTACAATTGAAAGGTCATGACTGATGAACGCAAGGGTGAGATCAAGCTCCGCTACTAGCTTTTCTAATAACACAATAATTTGAGCCTGATTTGACACATCAAGCCCAGAAACTATTTCATCGGCAACAATGAATTTTGGCTCTAGCGCAATTGCCCGGGCAATCCCAACCCGTTGGCGTTGCCCACCAGAAAGTTGATGGGGATATCTGTTCGCGAAATCACGGCTTAAACCCACATGATCAAGCGCAAATAATGCCTTGTCTTTGGCTTGGGCACGGCTTTCCCCGCAGGCCACAAGAGCGCTGGCAACAATTTGCCCTATTTTACGGCGTGGGTTAAGCGATGACATTGGGTCTTGAAATATCATCTGCAAATTTTTGCGAAGCGGCCTTATTTCGTCTTCGCCGCAAAATGCTATGTCTTTACCGTCAAAAACTATTTTACCTTCGCTGGGTGAATTAAGCCTGACCAAGCATCGACCTAGGGTGGATTTACCGGAACCAGATTCACCAACAATCCCCATTACGGAACCGCGTGGGATTTCCAA
Organism: Rhodospirillaceae bacterium; assembly: GCA_029883045.1. Lineage (GTDB taxonomy): Bacteria > Pseudomonadota > Alphaproteobacteria > Rhodospirillales > Magnetovibrionaceae > DAOVVL01. The sequence continues at coordinate 4,747 of JAOUJU010000084.1, read as the reverse complement.
ATTTATATTTTTTAGTATTTCAAGTATCGGCGCTGACCCAAACAACGGTTTATGGTTTAGGTCTGGCACAGAAAAATGCAACGACGATACGGCGCAAAGCGGTTGATTAGTCATTGCCAACCCCTTTCCAAATTTTATCGGCTTCTAATATTTCACTGGCTAGTATTTGGTTTATGCTTACATCAACCGGAACTAACGAATGGTCAGGTTTATCGTAGCGTGGCGTTGCTTCGATTAAGGCATCGGCGTAAGGATGATTATTTTTCCCGCTAAACAAAGACATCACGTCAGTTTGTTCGACCACTTTACCGGCATAAAGAACAGAAACATTTTTACAAATCTTGGCAACCACACCCATATCATGGGTCACAAATAACATTGCGGTTCCGTGACGTTCTTCCATTTCTTTTATCAGCTTTAGTATTTGTTTTTGTACGGTAACATCAAGGGCGGTGGTCGGTTCATCGGCTATTATAAGTTTTGGTTCGGTTGCGAACGCGCTTGCTATTAAAATGCGCTGACGCATACCTCCGGAAAGTTCATGCGGATATGCCCTTAGCACACGCTTTGGTTCACGAATGTGAACCTCTTCCAGCAATTCTAATGCGCGCGATCTGGCTTTGGTTTTTTTCCAACCCAATGTTTTGATAAGTCTATCGGTAATTTGTGGCTCAATGCGCCTGCAGGGATTTAGCGAAGTTAGCGGGTCTTGGGGAATTACGGCGCAGGTTTCGCCCAAAAAATGCCTTCTTCCCTTTTCATCTAAATCGTCAAGCGAGATACCTTCGAGGGTGATGCTGCCTTCAATTATTTTTACGGCTCGTGGTAAAAGCCCGGCCACGGCCTTGCCTATCATGCTTTTGCCCGCCCCGCTTTCACCCACCAAGCCATGAACTTCGCCCCGATAAACCGAAAGCGAGACCGAACGCAAAACCCGTTCACCGACATGGTTAACGGTGGCGCTAAGGTTATTGATTTCCAGACAAGGGCGCTCGCTCATCATTGTAGCACCGGATCATATTTTTCTTTTAACGCCTCGCCAAATTGCGAAAACGATAAAACGGTTAGAAAAAGAACAACCATCGGAAAAACCAAAACCCACCAAGCGTGATAAATGATGCTTCTGCCCTCGGATATCATTCCGCCCCAGGTTGGGTCATCAGAAGAAATTGAAAGGTTAACAAACGAAAGTATTGCTTCAATAATAACCGCAATTCCCATTTCCAGTGAAAACAGAACCACAATTGCCGGAAGCACGTTTGGCAAAACTTCATGTAATAAAATTGAAAATTTTCCCATTCCCAATGTTTTTGCGCTATCTACATACTCCATGCGTGATTGACGCATAGTTTCTGAGCGAATAACCCGACAAAATCGGGTCCAATCAATAATAGCAATGGCTATTATTACCGAATGAAGACCGGAACCAAGAACCGCCACCAGCAAAATAGAAAACAACACCGGGGGAAACGATATCCATATATCAACTATGCGCGAAATTATTTTATCGACCCATCCACCGAAGAACCCGGCCAAAAGCCCAAGGGCTGAGCCCAAAACCATGGCGGCCGAACCAGCCGCAACCGCAACTATTAGCGCGATTTGTGCGCCGTAAATCATTCGCGATAAAACGTCTCGGCCAAGACTATCTGTGCCCAGAACATATCCGCTTTCGCTACCAGCAACCCACATGGGCGGCACCTTATCAAGCATCAAATCCTGGGCTAATGGGTCATGCGGCGCGATAAATTGCGCAAACACCGCAACCAAAAGAATGATCGACAGCCACCCAGCAGAAAGAAAGAAGCGTGCATTTGCAGTGATTGTTTTACCCATGGCGCAGCCTAGGATTAAGCATGGTGTAAAGGACATCGATTACAATATTTATAATAATAAATATAACCGCAAAGGTCAGCACGATGCCTTGTATCAATGGCAGATCGCGGTTAATTACAGCATCAATGGCCAAGTTACCCAGCCCTTCGTAAGAATAGAGCTTTTCAATAATAACTGTTCCGCCAATTAAAAACGAAAATTGCACACCTATTAAGGTTAGCGTGGGTAAAATTGCATTACGTAAGCCATCTAACAAAAGAACCCTTGATTCCGAAAACCCTTTTGATCGCGCCAGCATAATATAATCCATGCGCATAACTTCTTTTAATGATTGCTTTAAAACCTGTGAAATAATCGCAGCCAACGGTAAAGCTAACGCCAAGGCCGGAAGCATCATGTGTTTTAAAAGATCGCTAATCACGTCAAAACGAAACCTTAAAACGGCTTCTAGCAACAAAAACTGGGTGGAAAAATCCAAATCCAGACTTGGGGAAATACGCCCCGAAACAGGAAGAACCGGAAACCAGACCCCTAACAACATTATAAGGGCAAGCCCCCATAAAAAATCAGGAACTGAAAGCGATATGCCGTTCCACAAGTCTATCGCGGTTTCATTTACGCTGCCTGCACGAAGGGTGCCCAATACGGCCAATCCGCCGCCCAAAAAAACAGCTACAAAAAGAGCAACAAACGAAAGTTCCAGCGTTGCCGGCAGCCGGCCTAGAACCAGACCCATAACGTCTTGGCGAAGGGAAATTGATGTACCAAAATCACCACCCACAATTCCCTTAAGCCAGATAACAAATTGCTCGGGCATAGATTTATCTAATCCGTAAACGGTTTTTAATATTTGGATATCTTCATCGGTCGCCCCCGGCGGCAACATCATTGAAACTGGATCACCGGGCGCAATACGTATAACAAAAAAAACCACTACCGCTACGCCGAATATAGTTATCAGCGTTGTTAACGATCGTACAAAAAAATGGCGTCCTGTCATTTTGGATGAATTTCCACATGCGTGCTACGCCAGGATAATAACGACAACCACCAAAACTATAGATGGTTGTCGTTATTATTTATAAACCCCCCGGCTTATATTTATTAACCAGCGCTTACGCCCTGTGCCCTGAGTGCTCCAGTAGCATTTTTTGCAACTTTAAGACCGCTGGAATAAACAATCGGCTGCACATACTGGATAAGCGGAATAACGTAACCTTCATTTGCAATATGACGGTCGACGGCCTTGTATCCGTCAATGCGTTTTTCCTCGCTAGGCTCGCCCCAAAGCGGAATGATCATATCAATCAAATCCTGTCCATCCCAAACCGAATGCGGGCTAGGGCCAAACATCGCAAACCCGGTCGATGTTGCAGGGTCGCCAATCGCATTACCCCAGTTATAAAATGCCGCTGGCGCAAGGGTATCTGTTGCACGAAGTTCATAATGTTTGGCAATTTCGTATACTTCGATTTCGGCTTCGATGCCGACTTTGCGCCACATGCCAACGATGGCCTGAACCATTTCATAATCTTTTGGTTTGAAGCCGCGTGTTGTCTGTATTTTGAAGCGCGCCGGATTGGATTTCGAATATCCGGATTTTGCCAAATACTCTTCTGCTTTTTTCGGGTCATAGCCAACCTTGATTGATGAATCAAAGGCTGAATATTGTGGCGCCTGCAACGTATCAATTGGAACGCCATAGCCACGCAAAAGCCTGTCTACCAACAACTTTTTGTCTATTGCGTGATGTGCGGCAAGACGGACATTGCGATCAGTCATAATTTCAATGTCGTTTAAGAAAATCATGCCGATATCTGAAACTGGTGTAGCGATACCGGAAATGCCGCTTTTATTTTTAAGGCGATCAAATTCTTCATAAGGAATTTCTAGCGTAACGTCCGATGCACCGGATTCAATTTCCGCTACACGACTTGCGGCGTCGCCAACGAATTTAATGGTAACGTCATTAAATGCTGGTTTTTCGCCCCAATAGTGCGGGTTGGCTTTAAGGCGCAAAAACGCATTGCGTTCAAACTTATCAACCATGTATGGACCGGTTCCGATTGGCGCTTTCTCAAAGCCCTCAGCGCCAACTTTTTCATAATATGCTTTTGGCATTACGTATCCGGTCAGGAACGCCATCCATTTAAATAAAGTTGGCTCAAACGCAATTACGTCTGCGGTGATGGTGTTTCCGTCAACTTTGAAATTGCCTATTTTTGACCAAACAAATTGTATGGGATTTCCGGTTTTTTCATTTCCGGCGCGCTCGAGCGACCAAACAACGTCTTCGGCGCTAAATGGGGAACCGTCGTGCCACTTAACCCCGTCACGAACCTTCATGAAAATTTTTGTGTTGTTTTCTTTCCAGCCCCACTCCGTAATCAACCCTGACTTGAACGAAAGATCATCATTTTGACCAATGAACTGATCAAACACCGACTGATAAACGCCCTGAATAGTTGGGTTAACGGCGGATGGCCCAACGGTCGGATCCCATGATGGAAGGTTTACATTATAAGCGATAGTCAATTTGTCTTTTGCCGCAAGCGCGCCCGCTGGAAAGCCAAGTGCCGAAAGGCCGGTAAGACCCGCGCTAATGTGCAAAAAATTACGTCTTGTGAAATTCATTTTGACCCCCTGTTTAAAAAACTGTTCATTTATTGACGCGGTTACAGGTGCCAAACCCCAAACATTGACACTCTTCGCGAAATTACTTTATAGGTAAATATATGCACAATCATATATTATAGGTCAATATATTATTTTACTGTTTAATTTCAATAATTTACTTACATGTATGATCATGTTTTTTGCAGCAAAGCCTGTGATTGTGAAATAATTTTGATATTCCTGTAAATCGGACAAACACTCAGTTGGACAAAAAGTCCAATAAATCATTTAACAC
>JAOUJU010000083.1 GCA_029883045.1 Rhodospirillaceae bacterium | reverse complement strand
TTGATTAATTCAATATTGCTTGGGTTGCTTAAATTCTCTATGGGCATGGATACGACCGCCTTTTAAATCAATTCTAATTATACAAACATTTACACAAAAAGTTATATATTTACTATAATTTGTTACTATTACTATAATAATTAGGCGGCGGCGGCCGATATATTAATTATGAAACGTCTTTTTTTAATACTAACTTGTCTACTTTTCGTCGCCTGCGCGCCGCCGGATGATAACCACGGTTACGGCTATGAATACGACGAAATAGACAACGACACGGGGTTACGAATCCGCAATTTTAAAACGCTCGGCGATACCGCGCCGACCTTAAAAGACGTCGCCGCGCAATATTTAGCAATAACGAATTGTGCGGGGTTTTCTAAAGTGACACCGGGCGCGCTTGTTATTATTGTCGACGAAATACTATACGACGAAAACGGTTACAGGGTATACGGCCGATATTATTACGAAGGCGCGACCGCGCTTATTAGTACGCTTGATAACGATTGTATTATATGCGTAATAAATCACGAATTAATGCACCATTTAAGCGCGATAAATGACGCCTCGAACGATCATAGCGCGCCCCAGTTTAGCTATTGTATATAACTATTCAATCCAGCCGACTAACGATAACGACGAAATCGACGGCGACGGGCTACCGCTAATGATAAAATATAAATCAAACCTTAAACTAGAATCTATCGCAATAGGGAAAACTGATACAGCTTGACCTAATTGACTAGCGCCGGAACGGTTAGTAAAAGCATTTGCCGCCGCGACCGTTGAATTACTTGTAGCGAGTCCCGAACCTGTCCGGCGAGCGTATAATAATTGTTGATAAGTCGTACCATTTGTCGAACCGGTCGCCGATAAATAGGCTTTTAATAATAAGCCGGTCGCCGTCGACGGTACGGCGTCTAACGCCGTCCAAATATTTGCAGCACCGCTACCAGTCGGCCCGACGCTTTCCCAAGCCGCGCCGATATAGCTCCCAAGCGAAAATGAGGCAGTACTACCGCCCGCATTATCAATGGTTATATTTTGCGCGGAATAGTACCCGGTAACTGTCGTCGGGGCCGCTAATTGTGTACCGTTGTCGTAAACCCCGCCGGCTATATTTACCGTCCCGGCGCCCTTCGCCCCGCCGGTCGGGCTTCCGATCTGTACCCCGACGCCGTTGTCGCTGATATCCTGACCACTTAACGCGCCCGCGAAAGTCCAGTCGCCTGTAATAGTTTCGGCGGCGTCAATCTTTGCGTAATCGGCAACACTAAAAAATAGCGCGCGTTCGTCGGTAATTAAACTATCAGTAATCGCGGTTGTCGAAATTGCTAGTAATATTTGGGCTATCGGTATGGCGCCGTCCGTAAAGGCGGGGGCGGTCGGGCTTGCGGCCTCGGCGCCCGTAATGACTGAAACCGCGCCCGTACTACCGTCGATTACAATTCTATCTATTCTTGGGTTTGTTGTCGGGGCGGTTATTGTTGCGCTTGTTTGTTGCGTTTGTTCTGTAAGGGTACCGTCGGCGTACAATTTGCCCGCGTCTATTAATACTGTCATATTTGGCGTCGCCGCTTCATGGGGCGCAAAATCGGCGGCGACGTTTGATACCACCGCGACGGCGGCGTCGATGTTTGTTTTATATTCCGTTGCTGTGTCGACTGTATAATCGGGTTGATTAAAGGTACTAACTGTCATAATTCGTTAAACTCCGGTCGCTTCCCAGTTAACGACGCCGCCTACGTCCGTTCCTGAGCTGTTAAAAACGTGTATAGTAAATCCCGTCGTCGTAACGCTTGTATTTGTTGCGTATAGCGCGCTCGAACCGTCAATAAAAACGCGTACAAAGGGGGCGGTATGAAATGAAATAGGAAAGGTAATTAATGTACCGGCGGCGGCTATTGCTATTCCGCTGGCCTTTTGGGTTCGTTCGCGTAAATCGACGGTATGGGAAAAACTCGACAAGTAATAAACGCCGGTCGCCGTGGTAACAGATACACGCGAGGTTAAATAGCGTAATTCGATTTCGCCGACGTCCCAGTCCTGGAAACCATCATAGGCGCCGGCGGCTAGTTTGTAATCTATTGCATATTGTGGCGCGGCTTCGCCGGCTTCCCCAGGGCCAAGCGCTGAAATAATCGCGGCCCAAACTCTAACCGTATCGTCGAATCCGATATCGACCTCGGGGGCGTCATACGTTGCCGTCGGGTATGGATTCGGTACGAAGACGTCGAACGTATCCCATAAATCGGCGCTTGCTAAATTTTGGGAGTCAGGGACTAGCTTACCCGTCCAATGCTTAATAAGATTTGTTTTAGTTCCTAACCAGTCGGGCGCCTCTTCATTTTCGAAAACAATATCGAGCGTATTAATATACGTGGCGTCTTTATAAACATAGTTAGTCGAGTAATTCCCGCTTGTGTCGACCGCTTTAATATAAAATCGCCAGGCACCAGGCGGCACCGCTGCCGACGTTATGCTCGTTCCTTTCATGGATTTAGTAAAGGGCGTCGCATCGCTCCAGCTTTCGACACTTTGCGGGCCGTACCTTAATTCGTAGCCGCTTAAATCCTTGTCGGCGACTTGCGGCCACTTAAAAACCATATTATCGCCGGTTTGTAATGCGATTAACGACGTCACGTCGGCCGGGGGCGCGGTCTTACCTATTACCGTATGCCCTGTAACTTCGACCCAGTCCGAGCGATAGTCGTACTTATTCACCGCCGCGATTCTAACGTCGACGATTTCGCCGCCTTTAACGTTTGTAATAAATGCTGTTTGAGCGTCCCAATTTAAAACGGTTGTTACTAATCTATATTCGGTCGATGCTTCGGCATTTAGTTTTAGTTCGAGCCAATACCTATCGACGGTCGGGTCGGCGGGCTTTGTCCAAGTTACTTTGATTCGTTCCGATTGTGTGCCGTCGTCGTGGTCTAATAAAATAGTCGTTCCACTTGCCAACGTTACGGAAGTCGGCGGCGGCGGGGCGGTCGCGTTCGGGTCGGCGGCGGCGGTTTCGTTTTCGGGTACAAACTGTATACGAGAGGCGGCGAGGCCGAAATTTTGGGCGGCGGTATCAAAAGGAAATGCACTATATACGGGTTGTTGATATTGGTATAATTCATAAATCCCGCTTTTCGTTTTGGCGTCGGCGATATGGCTATTTGCTGGCAGAGGACATGCGCCAGACGACGCCACAAACTTTCCGGGTAATTGTGGAATCGTTGCGGTCGCACCGTCTAAAAATAGATAAAACGCGCCAGGTAGCCCGCCACCACCAGAACCCGCATATATGAACGAAGCCGTATAAGACGAACTCGCGGCGGTTCCGTCATTCCCCGACAAGTTAATTAACCCCGACGCGCCGAAACTCATACCGCGCGACAAAACCATTAACCCGGCCCCGCCGGCGCCGCCAGCTTTGCCCGTGTCTAGTGTTTGCCCGATTGTTATTCGATCGGCAACACCGCCGGCCGCGCCGCCGGTACCTCGTAAGTCGAGCGTTACTAATTCGCTTATCGTTGTTCCGTTGTATTCAATATTTAAAACAGGTAACGACGCGGCGACGCCACTTAATGCGCTAGATGTTAATGCCCCTTGATACGATTGACCTTTCGCAAAAGCACCAACCTCCGACCGCATCCCCCCCATTGCCCGCGCTTGGCCGAAATAGCCGCCGCTATTTGCTGTTCCGTTAAGACTTGTCGACGATGTAATCGCCGATATACCACCGCCTATGCCGTCAATAGTACCATTTACGGTTAAATGCCCTTTTATTAATAGCCAGACATTATCGGAAATTGTTACCGTTACACCGCTGGCGATTGTTAAGTCGCCGTCGTGGTACCAGATACCGGCGGCCATTGTCGCGCCACCGGTTAACGATTCGGCGCCGGTAATTGTTCCGGCGGAATAACTCGAAAGGGTGTTAATGTTAGTTCCTGTCGCGCCGACGGTTGAATAATACGCGTTATCAACGACCGTACTAGATTCGACATAGTTTAACGTTTCGGCCGGTTGCGAACTTCCGGCCAGATCGGCAGATACTAGGCCGGTTATTAAGTCGACGCTTAACCGCTGTATTTCGAAAGCGCGGTTTATACTGTAATCGGTTTCGCTGCCGGTATGGTCTTTAACGTTAGACGGGACAAAGCGTACCACGTCGCCGACTTCGAGACGTTCGAGGCTAGGCAATAACTTAACGCTCGTTTTTATAGGCGGATACGCGCGGCGTTCGGCCATAAATTCGACGATTCGGGCGACGGCTTGCGCGGTATGTCTTGAACCATGAAGGGCGCGAAGTTTTACCGTTTCAACTGGCGACGCTTTATACTTCGCTATACTGTCAGTAAAAACGTATGAACTTTTCCGCGTAAAATCTTGCGTAAATGCCGAGTAATTCCACTCTATTACAAATTGATTACGTATCGCCGAATATTCATATACTAAGGCGCTAACGCTGATAATATTAGAATCGTTAATAGTTACGTCGGCGGCGCTGGTTTCTAGCACTTGCGCGCGCTTTCTAATAGACCATTGCCCGGACGTATTAATCGGCATAAAGCAACCGACAAGGGGTAATAATTGTTGTTCTATAAATTGCTTGCCGTCGATTTTAGTTAATCCGACGAGCCGCGTAATAACGCCTGTACTATCGTCGGACGTATCCCATAAATCGGCACCGATGCCGGTAAACGCTGAAAGGTTAACGTAATCGGTCGAGGCTTCAAGTTGCCAGTGGGTCGGGAGCGTTTTACCTGTTTGGTTGTATAAGTCGCCTGTTAGCATGGCATAAATTAACTTAATAACCGGTAACTCTAAATAGACGACTTCTATTACCTTCGTCCTTTTATCCGTACTAACCGTTAAGTCGACGGTATGCTCGGCGGCTACCGTCCCCAGGACACCGCGCGTTAATCCAGTAAACGACGACGCCGTTTTACCGGTATAACGTATAATTTCGTCGTCGATTTGAATATAACCGACCTCGGCGCTCGGCGCGTCGGTATAGCTCGTCCCGTGGGCGACAAGCTCGAAACCGTTAGACGTAACCACCGAAAGGCTTGTCGTTTCGGTTAATGTAACGCTATCGGTTAGATTTGTTTGTTTTACGTCGAAAACTGTTTTTTTAGCGATTCGCTGGACGTCTTCGCAATCAATAATATATAACCCGTTTTCGTAGCTTAGTTCCCCGACGACTTGAGTAATTACCGTTTCATAATCCGCCCATGCTAAACCCTCGAAACCTTTATAAACAGTTACTCGCTTTAAATTTAAGCCCTTGTCGCTTGTTTGTAATTTGCTACCGATTAAGCTAGTTAATGCGCCGCTATCGTCGCGAAATTCTAACGACATGCCGCCGATGCTAGTTATTACATTAGACAAGTCTTGTGACACCGCGCCACCACGAACAAACGTCGAGGGATACACCACCGCGCCGCCAGGGGTTGCACTGTCTGAATGGGACGTAAAATAGACGGGGTCGGTAAAGGTATCGGAAAAGTCGACGCGTACCGTAATGCGTAACGTTTTACTTATACTTTCCGAAACTAACGCGTAGTTAGTATTGAATGTTCGCATTAAGGCAATGCCCGCGCCTGAAAAGAAATTCGCCAGTAATCCGACTTGTTTTCGTTATTGTATACGGGGTCGTCTTCAAGGATTACCGAAACAGGATTACGGGGATTGTCCGCATAACCTAGAACGTCGAGGGTAAACGATTCGCCACCGCCGACACTTGCGAAAAACTCTAACCAGCCAGACAATAGTAAATCGTCGTAAAGTATAAGGCCGGTTGTTATATCCCAAGTCGTTTCACGGCGAACTAAAACGGTTTCGGTCGAACCGTCTAGCGCTTTATGGGTATGTCGGGTAATTGGTTTGTTATAACCTAGTGTATAAATTCCGAAATTGATAGAAAACGAATTAGTTAAAATTAAGCTTACGTCGTCTATGCTTCCATCAAAATCAGCCGAGGCGGAAAAATAAAGCGTATCGCCGTCGGCGGTTATGGTTTCAACGACTGTGCCGTCGGCCGACTGAATCGCCCCTGTCGTTATTCCGATTCGGGCTTGTATTGTACCAGCCGTTCGACCGCTGATTGTATACGTTAGAATGTAATCCGTGTTATCCGTGACGGCTTCGACTTGGTCGAGTTCGGACGCGACGCCGGCGGCATGGGTCGCGACCCCGGCCGCTATCGTCCACCCGGTACCTTTTGCCCATAGTGTATCAGAGTCGAAACCGCCATTACTTGCTAACTCGGTTTGTGTATGCGCGGGGATAATGTCGCGGGTTGCTGTATAAGTTAAGTAAGCCATTTTTTACCTTACAATCGAGACGCGTTCGAAATTGTTGTCGGTCTGAAAAACCATCCTGTCTGAGCTTGTCGCTATTTGTTGACCCTTAACGACGAGGTCGGCTAATTGTTGATCGCCGATTTGTACAATTATTCGATTTTCGGGGGCGTTATTCGGGGCGCCTATCGGCCCGGTCGGAAAACCGGTACCAGGGTTCGCGGGATAAGTACCGACGGCACCGCCGCCACCGCCGCCACCGCCGCCGCCACCGCCCGCCGCGCTTGTCGAGTTAATTTTTTGAAGGCGAGCCAAACCCGAAGCGATAGCCGCCGCCGCTGCAAGCCCTCCGGCTATCGGCCCCAGTGAAGCGGCCGACGCGTACGCTTTTTGTGCGGCGCTATACGTGCTTACTATCGTTTCGGCGCGGGCTAACGCCTTCGACGCGGCAAAAGATTTTTTGCCCGACTGGGCGGCAATTTGTGAAAAACTGCCGAGCAAACTAGCCGACGAGCTTAAATAGGACTCTTCGCGTTGCTTCCGTAATTCAATCGACGCTATCTGGTTCTCCGTCATTCGATCGAGTCCGGCTTTATACATATCGTTCGTTTCGGCGATTAGCATTTCGAATTCAGATAACTGCGCGTCGCGTTCTTCTTTCGCCGGAATAAGGCTGACGCCTTCGCCTTTATCGACTTTAAATTTAGCGGCGGCCTCTTTTACTATCTCTTGTTGTCTAACGAAATTGTCGGCCATGTTTTGCGATGCTTCGTTAGATTTAACGCGCCACTCTTCAACGTCCTTTATTGCTTGTTCCTTCGCTTCGCCGAATGTAAACGCCGAGCGTATTTGATGAAAGCGCATCATTAAAGACGACATTACTTTAATTACTTTTTGCCAAGCGCTCGCAAGGTCTAACCAAACAAGCTTTGCAACCGCTACGGCTATCGGCATATTTTCGCCAAGCCATTTAGTAACCGCCGCGATAGCTGGGCCGAGTTCGACCGCTAACGTATTACCGAATGAAGTAAAATTAGCTTTCATTCGTGTAATATTGTCGTTAGCTTCGGCCATTGCGTTTGCTTGGTCTTTTGTAAGTGTTAAATTTAGGTCGTCGGCTTCCTGCCTCATGCTTTTTAGCCCGGCGC
>JAOUJU010000082.1 GCA_029883045.1 Rhodospirillaceae bacterium | reverse complement strand
TGGCAAAAACAATTTTCATGAAATAATCAGATATTTCATCAACGTCAGGGCTTGCGCTCGAGGCCGGAAAAACTGTAGCAAACAAAAAAACAGCTAACAAATTTGTTTTGAATGCTTTAATCAACGCCAACATGGGTGTATTATAATGCATAAATCTAAACCACATAATAATATTATATAAATGAAGGGTTTTTGGTTATGGACAGCAACACAAAAACAACAATAGCACTGGTTTCCATTGCCGGTCCAGATAAGGTTGGGTTAATATCGTCCGTTGCGGGTAGATTGTTTGATCTGGGCGTAAATTTTTTTGACACAACATTTTCAGTGCTTGGCGGTAATGCTGAATTTAGCGCAATTTGCGAACTACAGGGCGAAACCGATGTTTCAGTTATAAAATCTGAATTAGGTGCGCTTGATTCTTTATCTGAAGCCGAAATATCGGTTTCATACTTTAGCATTAAAAATGATTTCCCCGCCTCAAAAAATATTACTCATAATATTAAAATTTACGGTGGCGACAGGCCCGGTATGTTGGCTAGGTTGTGTGAGGTTTTTCAACAATTCGATGCAAACATTGTGCAATTAATTTCCGAAAGACAGGTGGAAAATAATGGTGGTGCATACATAATAAGAATTGCCGTATCTATCCCGCAAGATGCAACCGATAGCTGCCTGACACACATTGCAAATACCGCTGGTGAATTGGGTTTAAATTGTGATTGGAAAGAAAGCAAATAATAAACCGTCAGTTTTATTCGGTTTTTGTATTGACGATCCATTCATTATAAAATGAAACAAAATTTTCGCCTGTAAGTGGCCTGCTTATGTAATACCCTTGAATCTCATCGCATTCATATTCTTTGAGCATGTTAAATTGCTCCACAGTTTCAACTCCCTCGGCTATTACCTTTCGATTCAATGTTTTTCCCATATTTATAATGGTGCGAATAATTTCAGCGTCATCTTGATCGATCGCAATATCTGATACAAAAGATCTGTCAATTTTAATTGTATCAATCGGGAACCGCTTTAGATAACTGAGCGACGAATACCCAGTTCCAAAATCATCCATTGATACGTGAACCCCAAGTTCGTGCAGCTTACTTAGGGCTGCAACAATGTTTGGCGCATCCGACATCAGCATGCTTTCGGTAATTTCAATCTCAAAATATTTTACATCTAGTTTTGTTTTTTTCAGAGTATTTTGAACAATAGAAACGAATGTTTTTTCACGAAGCTGCCTAGGAGAAAGGTTTACGGCCATTTTCATAGGCGGCAAACCATGCTTTACCCATTCATTGTGTTGCTCGCACGCTGTTTTTATTGCCCACTCCCCCACTTCAACGACCAGACCGCTTTCCTCAAGTATGGGAATAAATACAAACGGCGTTATGGAGCCAAGCTTTGGGTTATCCCATCGCATCAATGCCTCAACCGAAGTAATCGTATTTGTTTTCATATCAAGTTTGGGTTGATAAAAAAGGGAAAGCTCATTGTTTTCCAAAGCCTTGATAAGGCCGTTTTTTAGAACCATCCGTTCTTTTACCTGCAGGTTCATATCCGCAGTAAAGTATTGGTAATTTGCTTTGCCCTCGTCTTTGGCTTTGTACATAGCGGCATCAGCATTTTTTAATAATTCCTGCGATGTCGTAGCATCATCGGGAAATATGGTTATGCCGATAGAGGCCGAAACAAATATTTCATTCCCACCAATTGTAAACGATTTAGACAATGCATCTAGGCTACGCTGGGCAACGAGGGGGGCATTTCTCAGATCATCAAGGTTTGGCATAGTAATGGTAAATTCATCACCACCAAGCCTAGCTACCGTATCGCCAGTACGAACACAATGGCCAAGCCTTTCTGCTGCTTGCTGCAAAAGCTCATCGCCAATATCATGACCAAGCGTATCGTTAACAACCTTAAAGCCATCTAGATCAATAAATAATAATCCAAGTTTTTTGTTGGCGCGCGACATGGCTGGCAAAGATTGATTAAGCCGATCAATAAATAGCGACCTATTAGGAAGGCCGGTTAATGTATCGTAGTTCGCTTGATACAAAATGCGTTCTTCATCTTTTTTACGCTTAGTTATATCTGCAATTACAGCGGCAAACTGCTTTATCTCGCCCAAAGGTCCGGTTATTGCGGTAATAGACAAACGTTCGGCATATTCTTCGCCGTTTTTTCGTTTATTCCAGAATTCACCGCTCCATTTTCCGCGATTTTCAAGTCCGCTCCACATTTCTTCAAACATTTCACCCGTGCTGCATAGGGCGGCATGATTTGATGGGTGCTTTCCAATAACTTCCGACGGTTGGTATCCGGTTATTTCTGTATATGCCGGATTAATAGAAAGCGCCCTAAAGTCTGGATCAATTATAACAACGCCTTCGTTCAAGTTTTCAATAACCTGCGCCGCAAGGCGAAGCCTTCCTTCTGCCTGTTCGCGAACAATAATTTCCTGAGTTAGCTCTTTGGTTCGCTCCCTAACCCGCGCTTCCAATTGCTCGTGCGCTTCGCTAATTTCTTTTTCGGCCGCTTTACGATCGGTAATATCGCGCATAATGCCGGTAAAAAATCTTTTCTCACCATGCCTGAGCTCAGTAACAGATAATTCCAACGGAAACTCTGAACCGTCTTTCCTGCGCCCCATTTCTTCGCGGCCCTGAACGCCAATAATTGATGATTCATTACCCCTGTTGTAATTGCCCATGTATTTATCGTGATTAGCAGAATGTTTGCGTCCAATAAGTGAGCTGATGTTTTTTCCCACTGCGTCTTCGGCGGTATATCCGAAAATTGTTTCTGCTGCCTTGTTGAAGGCTATTATTATTCCCCTTTCATTGATTGTAACAATTGCGTCGGCAACAGTATTCAATATACCGTGAAGCCTACCCTCTCTATCACGAAGAGCTTGGGCAGTTTTTACCCTTTCGGTGACGTCGCGAGCCTCAATCATTATTTGTCCATCGCCTATATCATGGGCAAGAACTTCGACATCTATAATTGAAGCATCGGCTTTAACGAATTTGGCGTGAATAACATCGCTACTATCAATTAAACTTCCCATGCTTAACTTGAAAACATCTTGATAGCTGGGGTGCACTATTGTGTAAAAAGGCTTCCCTGCAAGCGCTGATGAGGTGCCGTGACCCAACATTTTGGAACCAGCCTCGTTAGCAAGGAGAATATATCCCTCACCATCAAGAACACAGTTCATTGCTTGGGATGTATTAAATAGGTGTTTGTACATAGCGCCGGTCATCGCCGCATCACGTCGCCATGCCATTTCGCGCGTGGCATCACGAATTCTGACTATCAGAACATTTTGTCCATTTTCATCAACAATTGGGACTGAGGACACTGAAGCAGAAAAATTTGTTTTATCGGAGGCTATAAATTCAATCAGAGTTTCATACCCAATTGTTGATTTCCCCGAAAGAACGGGGGCCGCAATTGGTAGCTTTTTGGGATCAACAAAATCTGCTAGGTGATGTTTTTTTGCCTCATTGATGTTTTTTAACCCAAGCATTTTAATACCTGCGCCACTTACATCTGTTATTTTTCCATCGAGCAGCAAAAATAGCCCCTCACTGGGAAGGGCAGAAGTAAATGTGGCAACCCACGACGGTGTATCACTTGAATTTTTTGATGTGGTGGTTGTTTTATTTGTGGATTTTGCTACAGTTTTTTTTGCAGTTTTCTTTTTAGTTATTTTTTTTGCAGTGGATTTTACCGCCTTAGCGCGCAACGGTTTGCTCACCTTTTTTTTGGAAGGTGATTTTGCTGACGTTTTTCCTTTTTTTACCAAGCTAGTTATAGCCCTTTTATCCTACAGCTACGGCACCCCATAAATGCGATAACGGTCAAAACTACCATATAAACAAATAGATACTATGCTTGTTTATCTTACCTATACCTTACCAAAACAAGAAAAAACGATCTTTACGCGCACAAATAATGGGTGAAATCTGGGCCATTTTATTATTAATAATAATTGAAATAGTTATTAAATATCAACAAGATAATCGATTGTTTGTATTATCGCCATCCGGGCATGGTGTTATAATATTGGATTTTGATTTTTTCATGTCACTGATCAATATCTCAATGTGTTGCCAGAAGAACATGTCGCCCCCGTAGCCCACTATTCGACCTATTTCACGGCTGGCATCTATTGCCACAAAGGTAGGCGTGTAGATAACACCTTTTATGTGCTCAATATCACTTGGGATTTTAGCGTGAATATCTACCGGACGAAGCTTAAGAACAGAGCTTTCTTCTGTTTTGTCATAGATGACCCCAACCTCTTCATTCCACCGTTCGCAATAACCACATGCGTCTGAATAGAAATACAATAGTTCCGCAGCGTTACCACTTGCCGGCATGAGGGAAATAAAAATAAAAATAAAATAATGTAAAGAAAAATACTTCACTATATGCATCCAAATGTGATTACAAAAAACCCGGCAAGCACATTTGCGCCTTACCGGGTTTTTTAAAAATGCAAAAAGAATTATGGTTTTTCGATTAGGTAGCGAAAAACACCGCCGTCCTCTGTGCTTTCCATCAACTTATTACCGGTTGATTTGCAAAAAGCTTCAAAATCTTTTACCGACCCCGGATCGGTTGAAAGAACCTCAAGGGTTTCTCCTGCGCCCAGACCCTTAATAGCCTTTTTGGTTTTAAGGATTGGTAATGGGCAGTTCATGCCCTTTGTATCTAGTGTTTGTGTAGCCATTTTTCTCTCTCTTTTTTTGTATATTATATTTTGTTTTATAATTTCTAACGTTTAGTGCTTACAGGCCTATATTTATAAATTTTAAACAGAAAACACGTAAACACGAAGCTAGATTTTTGCTATTTGAAAACTGACAGTGATCATAAATTTTAGTAACCAAGCCAACTACTGTTGTTTCTTCAATTTTAGCTAAATCTTCTAAAACGTTCCAAAACGCCCTCTCAAGTCTGATTGTTGTAGAATGACCATGTATTCTCAGCGATCTACGCTCGGGTAAAAACTCTTTATCTTGCTCGCCGTTGCATAGTCCAAACAGCTCACTTAGGGGAGTTTCATCTTCGAGAAGCTGTTTTCTGCTGATAAACGCGCTCACTCAATCATCCTTTAGATAAATAGGTTTATATCAGACTCCAGCGCACCAGACATATAAGTTGCCGCACCACCCAATTCCATTTCAGGAATCATTAACTCGGGACCCCACTCAAAGAGATCGAGTGTCATCTGACATCCAACAATTTTAATATCGCTTTCAACGGCCATATCACGAAGTTCCGGTATTGAGGCAACGCCCTTTTTCTTGATCAGGCTGCGCATCATTGAAGACGCCATCGCATCAACGCCAGGAATAGCAGAAACAATATTAGGCATGGTCATGTGCATACCCATCATTGGCATTTCCATGCCGGGGTTGCCCAAGGTTGAAATTTGCAGATGACCTAAATCTTTTTTCAAAAGCTGAAGACCATAAAATGTGAAGAACATTGTAACGTCAACGTCCATAGCTGCGGCAGTGGTGGCAAGAATGAACGGAGGATAAGCCCAGTCGAGCGTTCCCTTCGTTACAATAATAGACATTTTTTTATTGTTGCTTCCGTCGTTAGGCATAATCTTATTTCTCCCAAAAATATAAAGCCAGCCGTTGTCACGTTTTACGCTGGAACCCTGCGTTCCTTGCCCTATTTTATTATTTTATAAATTATAAGAGCGTGACATTCGATAATCCAAAATAGATTTTAGATTCTTCTTATATAAGTGCAATCTATTATTTATAATTGCCTTGATGGTAGTATTTATCGCCCACCATTATAATTATAATAAATGCATTATTTATACATACAAAAAACCAGTATTTACCCCGCATTTATAATGACTAAGCATATCATTAAAACAGTTTTATCATGTACAATTAGAAAATTCTAATACACATTAAAGCTAGTATGGATTATATCACATCATAATTAATTTAAGTTGCAGATTAAAGCCAAGGATGGAAGCTTGCCTCGGTTTATGGTGCTAACTTATTGATTGTTTTGCAATTTTAATGGAGACCCATCATGGATGATCAACTTTCGGTACAAACCATTGTTGCGCTGGCCGGATTCGCAGCTGGTATAATTTTTGGCGCCACGGCCAATAAAACCAACTTTTGCACCATGGGCGCAGTATCTGACATGGTTTTTATGGGTGATTCCAAGCGTTTTCGTGCGTGGATGATGACCATTGCCGTCGCTATGTTGGGCACCCAGGCGCTGCACATCACCGGAAAAATCGATGTTTCTTCATCTATTTATCTAACGTCCAACCTAGGTTGGCTTGGTGCCATTTTAGGCGGGGTTATGTTCGGATTTGGCATGACCATGGCCGGCGGTTGCGGTAACAAAACATTGGTTAGAATTGGCGGTGGAAACCTAAAATCCATAGTTGTTGCCATAATAATGGGTATTTTCGCATATATGACGTTACGTGGCCTTATTGGCCTTGCCCGACTTGAGCTGGAAAAAACCAATATAAACCTAACCGATACATCCGGCCTTGATACCCAGAGCATGGTTGAAATGATTGCGCGCCTTATAAACGCTGAAACCGAAAGCATACGCCTAGCTGTTACGCTTGTTTTTGCCGGTGCGCTGCTGATTTATGTGTTCAAAAGTGCTGAATTTAGATCATCCCCATCGGATATGGCTGCTGGCCTTATTATTGGTCTTTTGGTTCCGGTTGGATGGTGGATTACAGGTGTTTTGGGTTTTGATGATTTCGACCCCACCCCGCTGTTTTCGTTTACTTTTGTTTCTCCTACGGCAGAATCAATTCAATATCTGATGACTTTCACTGGTGCGTCAATAAACTTTGGCATAGCAACCGTTGGTGGGGTTATTTTAGGGTCGTTCCTTATGGCTATTTCCACCAAAAGTTTCCATATCGAGGCATTCTCCGACAGTTCCGACATGATAAGACACATGATTGGTGCGGCAATAATGGGTATTGGTGGTATTTTAGCCCTTGGCTGCACCATTGGTCAGGGGATAACCGGTATGTCCACGCTGGCGTTTGGGTCTGTTATTGCACTTCTTTCCATACTTTTTGGTGCCTTGTGGGGATTAAAATCACTAGAGGAAGATTCAGTTTTAGGTGGGTTTAAAGCAATTTTTAGCCGAAATGACTAATCTAATACATTATCTCAGAATTATAAAATATTGAAAATAAAGAAAAAGGCCGGAATTTTATCCGGTCTTTTTTTGTTCCTAAATGCCAAATTTTTTGAATATACCTATACTCATTAGGGATATCCCCAATTACACAGATTTTAAAGTATGGTTATAAATATTTGGTGCTAATCTATTGGCACTAGCTGCTCGTTAGGGGGTAAGGGAAAAATAGCTCATGATAAATTGAGCCAATATCTTACTTGAAGCGGGCATTCGTTCCGGCTGTTAATGCAACTTATG
>JAOUJU010000081.1 GCA_029883045.1 Rhodospirillaceae bacterium | reverse complement strand
TTCTTTTGCCGGGTTTTCACTGCAACCGTCAGAGTTCATAAAACCAAGTTTTGCGGTAATAGCTGCATGGATGTTTTCCTCACAAAGGCTAGACGACGAAATACCCGGATACGCAATTGCCACCGGACTTTGGGTTTTGGTTGCTGGATTGTTATTGTTACAACCGGATTTCGGGATGAGCGTCGTTGTTTCGGTTGTCTGGGGCGTGCAGTTTTTTATCGCTGGTTTGCCGTGGATATTGGTGGCGGCAGTTGCCCTGCTGTTTTTGCTAGGTGGTATCGGTGCATACTTTATGTTTGATCACGTTCGCGGACGTATAGACCGTTTTCTTGATCCCGCAGTTGGCGATGGATACCAAGTTGACCGTGCCTTAAGTGCATTTCAAAATGGTGGATTGTTTGGCCGCGGCCCCGGCGAAGGGCGGGTTAAGGAAGTGCTGCCCGATGCCCACACCGATTTCATTCTTGCAGTTGCCGGCGAAGAATTTGGTTTGCTGGTTTGTTTATTTATTGTGGTTCTATTTGCATTTATTGTATTGCGCGGGTTTTCTAGAACATTTCGCGATACCGATTTCTTTGTTGTGGTCGCCACTACCGGGTTGCTGGTTCAATTTGCCTTGCAAGCAATAATAAATATTGCATCCACCACTAATCTTATGCCGCCCAAGGGAATGACATTACCGTTTATTTCTTATGGCGGGTCATCAACCATTGCACTTGCTTTTGGTATGGGCCTAGTTTTGGCCTTGACTAGATTTCGCCCCAAGGTAGGGGGGGCCAAATAATGACCATTTTACAAAACAAACAAATGCCATTGGTTATGTTAGCTGCGGGTGGTACCGGTGGGCATGTTTTTCCGGCCGAAGCCCTAGCGGCGGAACTTAAAAACCGTGGTTTTAGATTGGGGTTGATAACAGATCGTCGCGGCAGCGCATTTAAGGGAACACTTGGTGAAATTGAAACTCACCGAATTCTTGCCGGCGGCATAGCCGGGAAAAGCATAGTAAAAAAAATTAAAAGCGTGGGTGAATTGGCCATTGGCACCATGCAGGCTTATTCGCTATTACGCAGGCTTAAGCCAGCGTGCGTTGTTGGGTTTGGCGGTTATGCTTCGGTGCCAACTATGATGGCAGCTTCCATGTCTTCAATCGGTAGTGTAATCCACGAACAAAATGCGCTGTTGGGCCGCGCTAACAGGTTGCTTGCATCGCGTATGGAAAAAATTGCAACCTCATTTAGCGAAATGCGCGGTTTGCCCGAAGGTGTGGCGGACAAGGTTATTCTTACCGGTATGCCGGTGCGCAGCCAAATTGCCGAAAAGCGCGACCATCCATACCTTGAAGCCGAAGGAAACGGGCCGTTGAACATTCTTGTTCTTGGCGGATCGCAGGGTGCAACGGTATTAAGCGAGGTTGTTCCATCGGCACTGGACCGCATGGATAAAAAATTACGTGAACGTATTCACGTTACCCAGCAATGCCGCGAAGAAGACCTAGCCGCAGTAGGGCGAACATACCAAGCAAATAATATAAAAGCCGACCTTGCGACATTTATTTCTGATGTGCCGGAACGTTTGGCTAATGCGCATTTGATAGTTGCGCGCGCTGGTGCCTCAACCGTGGCTGAGATTTTGACGGTCGGAAGACCATCAATTTTGATACCTTATCCCTTTGCCGCAGATGATCACCAAACATTTAATGCCCGCGCGGTTGATGCTGCTGGGGCCGGATGGATAATGCCACAAAGTTCATTTACTGCAGAAAATCTTGCGGCCAGATTGGATTCGCTGTTGGGCCTACCAGCGGTGTTGAAAAAAACAGCTATCTCTGCACACCAACTTGGTCGTTCAGATGCCGCCCAGCGGTTGGCCGACGTGGTAAGTATGGTGGCTACAAAAACCGCAAGCGGAGACACTAAATCATGAGAGCGCTTCCTTTATCTATTGGCACTATACATTTTGTCGGCATCGGTGGCATTGGCATGAGTGGCATAGCCGAGGTTCTGCACAGCCTTGGTTATTCGGTGCAAGGCTCAGACCAATCGGAAAGCGCCAATGTAAAAAGACTGCAAGATCACGGAATAAAAGTTTATATCGGCCATAGCGAAGAAAACATAAAATCAGCCGAAGTTCTGGTTATTTCTTCGGCAGTAAAATCCGATAACCCCGAAGTGCAAGCAGCGCGCAAACACATGATACCAGTGGTTCGCCGGGCTGAAATGTTGGCAGAACTAATGCGCCTTAAATGGTCAATCGCTGTTGGCGGAACCCACGGTAAAACCACCACCACATCATTGATTGCCCACCTAATTGATACTGCCGGAATGGATCCCACGGTAATTAACGGCGGTATTATAAATGCATGGGGATCAAATGCCCGCCTTGGAAGTGGCGAATGGATGGTTGCCGAAGCCGACGAAAGTGACGGTACGTTTTTAAAGCTTCCAGCGACCATTGCTGTTGTTACCAATATTGACGCAGAACATCTAGATCATTACGGATCGTTCGATGCGTTGCGCGCTGCGTTCGTGTCGTTTGTTGAAAATATTCCGTTTTATGGTTTTGCCGCCCTTTGCATTGATCACGCCGAGGTGCAGGCCCTTATACCAAAAGTATCTGATCGACGGATCGTGACTTACGGTTTTAACCCCCAAGCAATGGTACGCGGTGAAAATATTAGCACCGATTCATCCGGGGTAACTTTTGATATTTCGTTTACAGCTTTTTCCGGAATGGATAGCGAAACCCTGAAAGATATTCATCTGCCAATGTTTGGCCGACACAACGTACAAAATGCCCTTGCCGCTGCCGCTATGGCGCGCGAGATGGGAATAGACAATGATAATCTGCGCAAAGCATTTGCCGGGTTTGAAGGGGTAAACAGGCGTTTCACCAAAACAGGCGTTGCTGGTGACATCACAATCATTGACGATTATGGCCACCACCCGGTTGAAATTTCAGCCGTGTTAAAAGCTGCCCGCGAAGCAACAAAAGGCAAAGTAATAGCCGTGGTTCAACCGCACCGTTATTCACGCTTGCATGATTTATTCGAAGAATTTTGCACTTGTTTTAACGATGCCGACGCTGTGATTGTTGCCGACGTATATCCGGCAGGGGAAAAACCCATAGATGGGGTTAATCGCGACGCACTGGTTGCGGGCCTGCGTGAACGTGGGCATCGCCTTGTCCAACCGCTTTCCTCGCCCGATGCGTTAGCTAGCGAAATAAATAAATTGGCCAACTCTGGCGACATGGTCGTTTGTTTGGGTGCAGGCGACATTACCCACTGGGCGCACAGCCTTCCGGGTGAACTTGACGTGTTGATAAATAAATCAGCGGGCGGGGGTGATGGCAAATGATGTCGGCAAGCACCAACGCTAAATCGCTTGTTTCGCGCCTGCCCAATGTAAAAGGCAGAATTAGCGAAAATGCAGACCTTTCCCGGGTTACATGGTTTCGGGTTGGTGGCCCCGCAGAAGTATTGTTTAAGCCTGATGACGTTGATGATCTTGCACATTTTTTAAAAAATCGGCCTAAAGATGTGCCTGTTAGTATTATAGGTGTTGGATCAAACCTATTGGTTAGGGATGGCGGGATCCCTGGCGTGGTTGTGCGCTTAGGGCGATCCTTTGCCGAAATAAAATGCGTTGGTGCAGACATTATATGCGGTGCTGGAGCGTTAGACGGTAATGTCGCCCTTAGCGCTGCTGAGGCAGGAATTTCCGGGCTTGAATTTCTGGTGGGTGTTCCCGGTACAATTGGTGGGGCATTGCGCATGAATGCAGGTGCTTATGGCGGGGAAATCAAGGACATTGTAATCGGTGCAGTTGCGCTGGATATGGACGGAACCAGACATGAACTTAGCAGCGAAGACCTTGGGTTTTCCTATCGCGCAAGCGCTATTCCCGCAGATTGGATTTTTGTCGAATGTCAGCTTCGTGGTCACGCCGCAGGCAAAGAAGACATCCTTGCCCGAATGCAAGACATTAAATTAGTCCGCGAGCAATCCCAACCAATCAGAACTTCAACTGGGGGCTCTACTTTTAAAAATCCCGAAGGTCACAAGGCATGGCAGCTTATAGATGATGCCGGATGCCGTGGTTTAAAAATTGGCGGTGCCAGTATTTCTGAAAAACATTGCAATTTTATCATCAATGATGGAACCGCCACTGCTGCCGACATAGAAGCCGTGGGCGAAGAAGTCCGCAAGCGGGTGAAAGCGGGTTCAGGAATTGATTTGCAATGGGAAATCAGACGTATTGGTGTGAAGCCCGGAGAACGGGGGGCAATCCAATGAGCAAAAGATACAAAAATGTTGCAGTACTGATGGGCGGTGCATCGGCTGAACGCGATGTATCATTGGTTTCTGGCCGTGCGGTTGCAAACGCGCTTGGCGATGAGGGTTATGTGGTTAGTGAAATTGATGTCGGGCGCGACGTTAGTGCCTTAGCCCGCGCGCTAAGCCCCAGCCCCGATGCGGTGTTTAATGCCCTGCATGGACGTTTCGGCGAAGACGGTGCAATTCAGGGTGTGCTTAATATTTTAGGCATTCCCTATACCCACTCAGGCCTTATGGCGTCTGCCATCGCCATGGACAAACCAATGGCCAAAAGGCTTTTTTCCGAAGCCGGCATCAAGGTGGCACCACATGTGATAGCTAGCCGTGACGATGTCTTGAAAGGTGGGGTTATGGCACCGCCATGTGTTTTAAAGCCCATTAACGAAGGATCAAGTGTTGGTGTGCATATTATTCATGAATCGATAAGCGAACCACTTAGCGAACAAAACTGGCCGTACGGAGAGAACGTAATGGTCGAACAATTTATCCCTGGTCGGGAATTGACCGTTGCCGTCATGGGCGATAAGCCACTGGCTGTGACCGAAATTACCACCGGGCGGGAATTTTATGATTATGACGCCAAATATACAGATGGTGGATCGGCCCATGTATTGCCCGCAGACATTGAAAAATCTGTCTATGACGAGGCCATGCGTCTTGCCCAGTTGGCGCATGACACTCTTGGTTGTCGCGGTGTGTCGCGGGCTGATTTTCGTTTTGATGGAAAGGATATTTACATCCTTGAGGTAAATACCCAACCCGGAATGACGCCAACATCGCTAGTTCCTGAACAGGCGGCATTGGTGGGGATTGGTTTTGGTGAACTTGTAACCTGGATGGTTGAGCAGGCGGAGTGTGATTAATGAAGTTAAATGTTAAATTTTGGAAAAAAGATGTCACTAATGACAGCGCTCGCCCATCGGTAAAACCAAGAAAAAGGGTTGCACCGATTTGGCGGACGCAGCGCATTATTGCCATTTTTGCAATTATTGCATTTTCTGGAATTGCTGGCGCATCAACCTGGGCTGCTCAATCTGGTTGGGCTGGGAAAAAGTTTGACGATGTTCGGTGGAAAGCAATCGCAGCATCAACTCAACTTGGATTTACGGTGCAAGAAGTTTTTGTTACCGGAAGGGGTGAAACAAAACGCCAAGAAATTATGCGCATGCTAGAGGTTGAACGCGGTGCACCAATATTGGCCTATGATTTTGCCAGTGCAAAAGAACGGGTGGAAAGGTTGCCATGGGTTCTTAATGCAAAAATAGAACGCCTGTTGCCTGATACGCTTGTATTACATCTGATTGAACGCCGTCCATTGGCGTTATGGCAGAATGATGGACGGTTTTTTCTAATAGACGAAGAAGGCGAAGTAATAACATCCCTAGGGTTAGATCGCTTCAGGGGAATGATGCATGTGGTTGGGCCCGATGCCCCAGACAACGTCGGCCCGTTGATTGAGCTTTTGCAAACTCAACCCGAGATAAAAAACAAAGTAAAATCTGCGGTACGCATTGGCGGGAGGCGTTGGGATTTGCGCCTGAATGGCGGTGTTGACGTTCGCCTGCCCGAAGATGGCGCACCCGAAGCCCTTGCTAGGCTTGCTAGGTTCGAGCGCGAAAGCAACCTTTTGTCGCGCGACATAAAGATACTTGATTTGCGCGTCCCCGACCGGGTGATACTTCGCCGTCAACCAGACGCTCAGACAAAACCTTCGCTTCCCCGAGAAAGCAAAATTTAACAAATACAAAATAACTAAAACCACAGGAATTAAATAAATTGAAGCACGAAAATACAACCAAAAAACAACGCACTGGCTTAATTGCCGCGTTAGATATTGGTACCACTAAGGTGTCGTGCCTTATTGCTAGAAAAGATGCCGATCGCCCAGCGCGCATAGTTGGCATTGGCCACCATGCATCCAAGGGTGTTAAATCCGGCGCCATAATTGATATGGATGGGGCGGAACATTCAATCCGTTCAGCGGTTGAAGCAGCCGAACTTATGGCCGGTGAAAATATTAAATCGGTAACGGTTGGTATTTCAGGAACGTGTTTTTCATCACGTTTGGTTTCTTATGATATTTCTATTTCCGGTCACGAAATAAACGACAACGATATTCACCGTATACTTGATAGCCACAGGCTAGCGGTTGATATACCCGAAGACCGTGAAATTGTGCATATAATTCCAGTTGGTTATTCGATTGACGGTAACCGTGGGGTGCATGACCCGCGCGGTATGTTTGGTGATCGTTTGGGGGTCAACATTCATGTTATAACAGCTTCAAAAAATACCATTAAAAACATTCACACTTGTATACATCGCTGTCATTTAGAAATTGATGACATGGTCGTTGCGCCATATGCATCGGCACTTTCAGGTCTGGTCGGTGATGAAATGCGCTTGGGCGTAACCTTAATTGATATGGGCGGTGGCACCACCAATATCGCAGTATTTTTCGATGGCGAAATTGTCCACACAGATTCAATTCCGGTTGGCGGAATAAACGTAACTAACGACATTGCGCGCGGCCTTTCGACCCCGGTGGCCCATGCCGAAAGGATGAAAACCCTTTATGGAAATGCAATGCCTTCACCATCAGATGATCATGAAATAATCAAGGTTCCCATAATTGGTGAAGAACAAAGCGGCGAAGCTAATCCGGTTCCCCGTTCGGTGCTGGTTGGTATTATTCGCCCACGTATTGAGGAAACATTTGAAATGGTGCAACAGCGCCTTGATGGCGCGGGCTTTGGCAAGGTGGCCGGCCCGCGCTTGGTGCTGTCTGGTGGCGCTTCGCTTTTGCCCGGCGTTCGTGAAATGGCCGGTGAAATTTTGCAAAAACAGGTTCGCATGGCAAGGCCAAGGGCGATGGATGGCTTAGCCGAAGCTGCATCAGGCCCACAATTTTCTACCTGCGCAGGATTGTTGGAATATGCACTGAAATCAGGCAACGCCGCCATGGGTCGCGCATGGCGACCGGCAAATCGCCCAGCAAGCAGGTTTGGGCGAATAGGTCAATGGTTTAGAGAAAATTTTTAAGTAATATCAATGGGTTGTAAATAGCCCAAGTATTGATTCAGAAAAAAGGAATCGATTTTAACCAACAGAGTCAGAAAAGCGACCCAATAGAATCAGAAATTCTAACTAAAACCCTAAAAAGAAACCAAATATTAAGTGTTATTG
>JAOUJU010000080.1 GCA_029883045.1 Rhodospirillaceae bacterium | reverse complement strand
TATTGGTGTTATTGTTCTAGGGGTCGAAGGCAACAACAAAAACGAGTTGGATTTTCTTGGCGATATTAGCTTAATGAAAAATGGCCCAGAAATAATTATTTTTACAACAGATGAAACCCAGATACCGGATAATATAAAAGTTAATGATATAATGATAAAATCACGTGTTACACATGATATGATTATTTCCCGAGTTGAGAAAATTATCTCCGGGTAAGGGCAAAAATAGCTAGGTTTGTTAAGCATGGAACTTGCAAAAATACTTTACGTAGAAGATGACCCTGATATCCAGACGGTTGCCCGTATGGCACTGGAAATGGTAGGCGGATACACACTAGAGGTGTGCAGCTCTGGAGATGAGGCCATTGCTAAGGGTCCGGACTTTAACCCTGACCTTATTTTATTGGACGTAATGATGCCGGGAATGGACGGGCCAACGACGTTGGCAAGTTTGCGTGAAATACCGCAATTGGAAAAAACCACTGCCATATTTATGACTGCCAAGGTTATGCCCTCTGATTTGCAGCGCTACAAGGAATTGGGCGCGGCAGATGTTATACCTAAACCGTTTGACCCAATGACGCTTGCCCAGCAGGTACGCGAAATATGGAGCGCAGATAATGGCCAATAATAATCTAACGGTTGAGGAAAAAATGGCCGCCCTAAGGTCGGCCTATGCCCAACAACTAGAAGGTAAGATTGCCGAAATATCTGACCATGTAGCTGCAATGTTAGGCGCTAGCGATGAAAAGGCTATAGCCGAAACAGTTTTAGCCGTGCGCGCACTTATACATAAACTTGCTGGTTCTGGTGCAACATTTGGCTTCAAAGATGTATCGATGGTAGCCCGCGAAATGGAAGATGCTTGCAATAAATCCATTGAAGAAAATAAATACAATTCTGAAATTGGCGTTTATTTAAATAGCAGGTTGGATGATTTACGAAAATCAAGCGTTCATCCAGACATCAGGATGGAAAAACCACGCAGCCACGAAAACGGTGACATTGAGCAAGGCTCAATAGAAGACAGAACAATCCGCAAGGTGATAGTGCTTGAGGGTGATAAAAAAATTCAGTCACAAATCGTTAATGAGCTTGAGCATTTTGGTTTTTTGGCCGTTGGGGTTTCCCATCCCAACGATTTGGCTGAGGCAATAAATAAAAGCAAACCGTTTGCGCTTATATCCGACATAGTTTTTGATGGAGATTCAGAAAGTGCATTGAAATTAATTTCAGATATGCATGGCGCTGGAAATCTTGATTGTCCAATAATTATTCATTCTGAAATTGACGATATGCACCATAGGCTAGGCGCGGTGCGGGCGGGCGCTAAAAATTATCTTATCAAACCAGTTGATATGGCCGATATGGTCAATGTTCTGGATTTGGTAACATCCGATGGTGATTCAGACCCATTCAGGGTTTTGGTTATAGATGATGACGAAAGTTTGTCACATCATACCGAATTGGTTTTGCAGGGCGCTGGCATGACCACCAGAGCATTAAATGACCCTATGGAAGTTATTGATGCGCTTAACGATTTTGCCCCAGAACTAATATTGTTGGATCTTTATATGCCAGACTGCGAAGGCCACGAAGTTGCGGCAATTATTCGCCAACAAGAAGCATTTGACGCAATACCCATTGTTTTTCTTTCAGGCGAACTTGATGTTGAAAAACAACTTTCTGCCATGGAATTGGGTGGCGATGATTTTTTAACCAAACCAATAAAGCCAAAACATCTTATAACGGCCGTTCGTATACGTGCTTCGCGCTTTCGTGAATTACGCTCGCTTATGGTTAAAGACAGCATGACAGGCCTGTACAATCACACCACAACAAAACAGATGATAGAAAATGAAATTGAACGCGCCAAACGCTTGAACCATTCAATCGCTATGGCCGCACTTGATATTGATCATTTCAAAAATGTGAACGATACCTACGGCCATGCTGTTGGCGACAAGGTAATTAAATCCCTTGCCCGATTGATGCGCCAACGTTTACGTGGTGCTGATATAATTGGTCGAATGGGGGGCGAGGAATTTGCAGCCATTCTTTCTGGGGCCACAATCGAAGAGGCCGAAAATGTATTCAACCAAATACGCCAAGCCTTTTCCGAGATTGTTTTTCACACCGATACAAAGGATTTTTCAGTAACACTTAGTTGCGGCATAGCTGAGTTCCCGGCCTTTGATAGCATTTCATCGCTTTCCGATGCTGCCGACAAAGCCCTTTACGAAGCCAAGCACGGCGGGCGTAATCGGGTAATTCTGGCAAGATAGGGTTATTTTTCTCTCAGCAGTGGCAAAAGATCATCTGCAAATGAAATATCCGCAGCCGATTTTACCACAAAATCATTTGTTGACTGCAAAAGTGCATTTTCCCGTTCGCCCGGGTTTGACCCGTGCCCGCTTAAAACGTGCAACCCACCGGCAATCCCGGCTTTTTTCCCCGCAAGTATGTCACTGCTGCGATCGCCAATAATCCATGATGTGCTAAGGTTAACCCCCATTAAATCACGGGCCATGTATAGCATTCCCGGGTTTGGTTTGCGTGCGGGGTGTGATGGGTGATCCCATGGTGGGATACCCTTTTCATGGAACGGACAGGCAAATACGCCATCGATTACGCCGTCTAGTGACGATATATCATCCAGTAAACGCGCCTGCACATTTGCAAATTCATCCCAGCCAAAATAACCATAACCAATTCCTGCTTGATTGGTAACCAATACAACCGGGATATTTTTTTTGTTTGCAGATTTGATAACATCAATCGCGCCGGGTGTAAGCTCAACGTCTTCGGCGTTTTGCATATAGTTGGTTTCAACACAAACAACACCGTCGCGGTCCAAAAACAGGGCAGGGCGATTGTTGGTGGTTTCCTTTGGGGAAAGAACCTGCGCCCAGACACCGTCTTTTAATTCGGCGCCAGTGGGAAAAGATTTTGGTTGGGGAAAGTTTTTCATCGTAATTTTTTCTATCCGGCGTTTATTGCATCGGGCGAAAGAAGTGTACCAGATTTAAATTTTTCAGGTTCACAGGCAATACGTGAAATGGCCGCGGCAACCCCGGCGCCGTCGCCTTTGCGCCCACTAACAAGACCCAACACCCGAACGGGGTTGCTTTCACTTTCACTTATTCCCATGGCCTCAACCAAAGCCATTAGCGCACCACCTGCCATGCTGGCATTTATATCTTGCGCTAAGGGGGAATTGGGTGAATCAATCACGATTATAATTAGGCCACCTGGGGCTTCGTGCATGTTTCGCCACATTTCCCTTATTAGGTTAATTGGCGCATAAACCGCCGCGTTCCATGATTTGCGCCAAGCATCATCGTTGATGGTTTCAATCTGCCCGTGTGGAATATTTCCAGTTGCGCTTACTAAAATGTTTACCTCAGCGCACGACAAGGCCAATGCATCGGCATCAACTGCGTGGGCTAAATTTGCGATATGGGTTTCAACCTCAACCCCGAATTCACGCCTTATTTCTTCAGCCGTTTGTTCAAGTGCCGCAGAACCAATAGCGCTCAACGAAAGAGCGGCCCCGGTTCCGGCTAAAGATCTGGCAATGGCCAACCCAACACCACCCGAAGCACCGGTTACTAGCGCCCTTTTTCCGCTTAATGGCCCTTGGGGTATTTTTTCGTTCATTTTTAAATCTCTTTATGGACCCTATGTTTTGCTGACGATGATAATCAGTTGATTAGGGCTATTTATCAAATTGATTAGCCGCCCAGTCCAGCCCAATATCGACCGCTGGGGCAGACTGGGTGATGCGGCCAATCGATATAGCGTCGACCCCGGTTTCGGCAATGGCACGGACATTTTCTATGTGCACCCCGCCAGATGCCTCGCTTCGGGCGCGACCATTTATTAGCTTAACCGCCTTTGAAAGCGCATCGTTGTTCATGTTATCAAGCAATATAGCGTCAACACCCGCGTGCAATGCTTCTTCCACTTGGGCCATTGTGTCGCATTCTACCTCTATCGGGCTAAGTTTTGCGGCTTTGGCATTTTTTATCGCTGCCGCAACCCCACCTGCTGCAATTATGTGATTGTCTTTAATTAGAACTGCATCATCAAGACGCATACGGTGGTTTGTCGCCCCGCCCATGCGGGTTGCATATTTTGCCAAATCCCTAAGACCGGGAATTGTTTTTCTGGTATCAAGAATAACCGCATTCGTTCCTTTTATTGCGTCAACGTATTGCCTAGTTGTGGTGGCTATGCCCGATAGGTGTTGCAACAAATTAAGTGCAGTTCGCTCACCCGCAAGCAAGGCACGCGCAGGGCCTTCGATGCCAGCAAGCACCTTTCCTTTTTCAACAATATCCCCATCCTTAACTAAGGATGACCATTTGATGTCATCGGAAAGAGAAGAAAAAACCCTAGCCGCAATATTTATGCCGGCAACAACCATTTGTTCACGGGCCGAAAGTACACCGGAAAAACGGACGTCCTCAGCAATTGTGGCATAAGATGTTATATCGCCATCAAGGCCAAGATCTTCATCAAGGGCGTCTTGAATTATGCGCTCAATAACGGCTTCATCAATACCATCAGGAATTGGTGGTTGAATCATTATTCAGCTGCCGCAACTGATTTTTTTGCTGGCGGCGGCGAAATCTCAAGCATACGTTGCAGCGGTTTAAGCGCCGCAACGCGCAAATTTTCAGGTAGTTTTACGTAAGGTGCTTCATTTACCATACACAGATAAAGTTTTTCCATGGTGTTTAATTCCATGAATGGGCATTGTGCGCAATTACATGAACCATCAGCACCGGGTGCTGGGTAAAATATTTTTTCCGGAGATATTTTCTGCATTTGGTGAATAATGTTTTGTTCTGTCGCAACAATAAATTCTTTTGCTTTGCTGCTTGTTGCAAACTCAAGAATAGACCGGGTCGAACCAATATGATCTGATACTTCCAAAATTGCTTCGGGGCATTCAGGGTGCGCTGCCACCAATGCACCGGGGTGGGAATCTTTTAATCTGGTTATTTCGCGGGCGGAAAACTGTTCATGCACAATGCATGTTCCGGGCCATAGCACCATGTCACGACCAGTTTTTCGATTTAGATACGCACCAAGATGACGGTCGGGCCCGAATATGATTGGGCTATCTTTTGGTAATGAATTTATGGTGTGCTCGGCGTTAGACGATGTGACAATATAATCAGACATTGCCTTTACCTCGGCCGAAGAATTTATGTAATTAACCGCAATATGATTAGGGTACTTTTTGCGGAATGCCGCATAGGCATCTGGTTGGCAGCTATCTTCCAGCGAACATCCTGCCGCAGCATCAGGTAGGACAACTTTTTTATCGGGGCTTAAAATATTGGCTACTTCTGCCATGAAGCGAACGCCGCAAAAAACTATCATGTCGGCATCGGTTTGGGCCGCTTTGCGAGAAAGATCAAGCGAGTCACCAACAAAGTCGGCAATATCTTGTATTTCACCGTCTTGGTAATAGTGCGCAAGAATCACCGCGTTCTTTTCGCGTTTAAGGCGGTTTATTTCAGCCTCTAGGTCGAGCAGGGGATCTATCTCTTGTCCTGTCATGGACCCTTGCCCTGGGGGAAATACAGTTTGGGTTTTCATTGTTTTGCGATTCTTCTTTATATGCGTTTTTGTATAATTTATTTATCAGGGCCAATTTTCTAGTCAATATTTAAGCATAAGCCTTAAGCGCACGCCATTGTAACCCTTTGGAGATAAGCATGAAAGCCCATCACAGCAAGGGTATAAAATCAGCCAGTTTTTATGCTTTTAATTGAATTATTTTAAGATGGGAAGGGTTGTGTTTGTGTTTTATCTAAAACTCACGATCCGCCCGAACCATTGTTCGGCCTGAACTCAGATTGCCGAGGGAATGGCTTTCTGAAAGGATGGCCTATATGTGTGGGGCGGCCAAGGCTAAACATGTAGGTTCGGGCGGAATTTGTTGCAGGCGCAATGGGCACTAATTTTTAATTACCTATTGCACCCTTGATAAGCGCTCCTTCG
The DNA here is from genome assembly GCA_029883045.1 of Rhodospirillaceae bacterium. Classification (GTDB taxonomy): domain Bacteria; phylum Pseudomonadota; class Alphaproteobacteria; order Rhodospirillales; family Magnetovibrionaceae; genus DAOVVL01. The sequence continues at coordinate 1,521 of JAOUJU010000080.1, read as the reverse complement.
ATTTTACGCTGAGCACGGTTTTTCAGGCGGGTATCTGTGGCGATAATTGTTAAATTTAACCAATCAGCGGACTTTATTGGTTGACGAGTAATCGCGTCAAACCGCATGCCATCTTTTAACCACCACGTAAATTTACAAGAACGCACGCCGTCTGTTATGCGTGCATTGCACGAATTAGTCGATGGCGAGCCGTATTTTGTGGATAATTCATAGATAACAGCATCTTCGTCGGTGTCGAAAAAAACATTATCATATCTAATTGTATGGGAAAAAGTGCGCACACCTTCTTTGCCGAACCATGCGGTGAAAGTTGCGCCATTATCCTTGTAATTGGCAGAAATTTGCCCATTTGCATTTACCCCAGTAATAGCCTCTGGGTTTATCTGCTTAAGATTTGTTAACGATGCACCAATTTTCATATCACCGATCTGCAGGCTTTGATCTTTAGATTTGCTGATTTCGGTAAAAAATGATGTCGCTCCACCAGTTTCTGGGTTGTAGCTTATTAGCATTAAGTATGAGGCAAGCAAAATCAACGAGAACAGGAACAATGCAACAAGAGCAGATGTCTCTTCGATATTTTTCTCGTCATTGACTGCAGCAGATTTATCTAAATAATTTGTTGCTGGGTTTGCCATGTTAAACACCCTCGCTTTTGATTTTTTTTATGATGCCGCGCATGCGAATCATCTTGTATATAAAAAATATCCCTATTTTGTGATTATGAATGTGTTGAAAATCACACTTGGGTATTATTTATAACCAATTGAAATATAATGATAATTCAAGTATTTTTGGATTTTTTGAAAGGTTAAAATATATAATAAATTATTAACGTGCATCCAATGCAGCGAAAACTATTTTATTTAATGTAAACCACAAAACGCCGATGAAGCAATTCAGCAACCCTGCCATCTGGTAACAAGGCCGCTATCTATTCCTATTTGGTCAAGGGCACGACCAACGGTATGTAGGACAATATCTTCAATGCTTGATGGATTGGTATAAAATGCCGGAACCGGAGGAAGTATCACACACCCCATTTCTGCAGCCTTTCCCATTAGTGTTATGTGGCCGTGGTGTAGCGGGGTTTCACGCACCATTAAAACCAGCGGCCTTTTTTCTTTTAACATAACATCTGCAGAACGAAGCAGAAGATTGTGCGCATAGGATCCGGCAATGCCAGAAAGTGTTTTTATGGAACATGGCGCAACTATCATGCCCTGCGCCCGAAATGATCCGCTAGCAGGCTTTGCTCCAATGTCCTTTACATTATGGATCTCATCGGCAAGCAATGAGACATCATTTAACCCCAAGCCCATTTCATGCTTCAATGTGCGGATTCCGGCCTCTGTAATTATGGCGTGCGATGCAATGCCCAATTTTTTTAAGGTACGCAATATTTCCATGCCATAGATGGCACCGCTAGCACCAGATATTCCTACAATTACCGGAAGGGTGGGGTTTGGTTGGGTTTTGCTGCTCATGATCCTGATAATATAGATAAAATGTTATTGCTGC
>JAOUJU010000079.1 GCA_029883045.1 Rhodospirillaceae bacterium | reverse complement strand
TTCAAAGAAACTATGTAGCTGCAGAGTATCTTTCACAAGCGAGGCGATATATTGATGCTGAAGAAGCTTTAATCTCCATAAGAGCTGCGGGTGGTGGAAACACTGATCAAGTGCAGAGATTACGTTCTTACGTGCACTTTAGGGCCGTACTGCAGTCCATTATAAATATAGTCAATAAAGCCCCATATATGGATGGGATTATTTTTTGCGGCATGCTTTCGCCGGATGCACTCAAAACTATTATCGAAGAAATGAAAGTTAATTTTAACTACTTTATTAAATACATTGGAGAAATGGATTCAATTGAAAATAAAGAAACTTATTTTATTATTACCGGAGACGATGTTGATTCAAACCAACTGGTCAACATGGGTTTTAATGGTAATCAAATAATTAATGAAACAGAGCTTATGCAGATTTTTTAATAAGCTTTGTTGTTTTGATATTACAAATGGTTCAGTCAATTATAAGCGGTGGTTCTGCATAGACTTTATAGCGAACTTTTTGCCTTGCTAAATTGAATTTAGAAAGGCTGGTGGTTGGGGCAAAGCCTAAATAATAAAGCCTAAATAATTACTTTTCTGCGGTGTCGGAAATGGCGCGACATTCTTGAAATGCCATGGCGGTGCAGTTTTCACATACGCCTTGGCGGCGAAGCAAACGGTTTAGTACCTTTAATGCATCTTTCTTTTCGTCAAAGAAATGCCAGTTCTTGATATCGCGTATCAGGTGGGCCTTGGCCATAGATTGGTAAACCCCGGGCTTAAGGTTGCAAAAATATAAACCCCCACCTTTTTGTTCTAAATGTTCGGCTAAATGCAACAGCATTTCAGAACCGCTAAGGTCGACCAAGTTAATGCCCGCACCCATAATCAAAATATGATGCACGCCTTGTTTATCGGAAATATCGTAAAGTTTCTTTTCAATATGGTTGAGCGAGCCAAAATAAATAGACATATCAACCCGTACAATTTTAAGTTTTGGGCATTGTGTCAGCGGTTTGATGCTTACATCGGTTAGGGTTTGTTTGTTGTAACGTGTGTCAATGTCAGGGGCTAGCGTCACAATTTCAGGAAACGATGTTCGCGCCAAAAACATAACCAACGACACCAGCACGCCTAAATAAATTGCAAATTCTAAATCTAAAAACAGGGTAGAAAAAAATGTGGTAAGCAAAATTGTGGTTTCGCTTTTTGATGAAACCAGAACATGTTTTATCTGCTTCAGGTCAATAAGGTTTAATGCCACCACTAAAATTACCCCGCCCATTGCGGCCAAGGGCAGGTACGCGGTCAACGGTGCCACTAACAACACCATACCCATTAAAATCAACGCGGCAAATATGGCCGACATGGGGGTTTTTGCACCTGATGCAAAGTTTACGCCTGAACGGGTAAACGAGCCAGACCCGGCATAGCTGGAAAAAAAGCTACCAATTATGTTGGATAGGCCTTGGCCGACAAATTCTTGGCTGCTGTCTATGCGCTGGTGCGATTTCGCGGCAATTGAGCGGCTAATTGATACTGCCTCAATCAGGCCTAGCAATGCCACGGCAAAGGCTTGCGGTGCCAGCATTTTGAAGGCGGCAAAAGTAAATGTTGGGCTGCTAAACGGGGGCAATTGTGCGGGTATTTCGCCCACTACATTCACCCCGTTGGCGGCACCGTCAATTAAATACGAAAGAACACTGCCAATGATAAGGGCTAGCAACAAATTGGGGAAACGCGGTTTAATGCGTTTAATGGTTATGGCTACGCCTAAGGTCACAATAGCAACCGCAAATACATAAATGTTGAATGATCCTATGCCATCCCACAAATTCAGCCATGTGTGGATAAAGCTATCGCCCCTTTGGGCATGTACGCCCAGCACGTTTTTCATCTGCGAGGTTGCAATCAAAATGGCCGCCCCTGCGGTAAACCCGACCACCACTGTGTGCGATACAAAATTAACCACCATACCCATGCGCGCTAGACCAAAGGCAAACTGATAAACCCCCGCTAAAAATGTCAACGTCAGGGCAAGGGAAATGAATTCTGGGGTGCCGGGTACGGCGTGGCCGCTTATGGATGAAAAAACCACAATAGAAATTGCCGTGGTTGGGCCTGAAATCAAATGCCTAGATGATCCAAACAGTGCTGCCACTATTGGCGTTACCATGGCGGTATATAACCCATACTGCGGTGGTAATCCGGCGATTAGGGCAAAAGCCACCCCTTGGGGCAGAACAATTACCGCGCCAGTTAACCCAGCAATAAGGTCGGCGCGCAGGGTTTCCTTGTTGACGAGGGGTAGCCAAGCCAAAAAGGAAAACAGGTTTTTAAGGTTTGATGCAAACACTAGGGGTAGACCTTGGAATTTGAAAAATGGGAACCTATCCCCTTCGTCCCTATATTGCCAGAAGTTTTCTTTTTTTATGGCGAATTTTTCCAAAACTTTGGCAAAAAGGGCTAATCTTGGTTCATGCAAACAGTAGGCGCATACACTTTTGAAATGTGGGTTACTTTCGCCATAATAGCTGGCACCTTTGCCCTTTATGCGTGGGAGCGCATCTCAATTGAGGTCATATCCCTTGGTGTGCTTTGCGTACTGATGGTTTTTTTCACCTTTTTTCCAGTCGGCGGGCAGGGCGCGGGCAGCCTCTCACCTGAAGTAATTTTAGCTGGTTTCGCCAATCCGGCGCTCATAACCGTTTTAGCGTTATTGGTGGTTGGTCAAGGCATGGTCCGCACCGGTGTTTTGGATGTGGTGGCGCGCATAATTTTGGATAAATGCGGTGGCCACCAATGGCTTTCCATAATGGCGGTGTTGCTTACGGTGCTGGGCGTAAGTGCGTTTCTTAATAATATTCCAGTGGTTGTTATATTCATCCCCATCATGCAGGCACTGGGCGAACGGTTCGATTTACCAGCTAGCAAGGTAATGATGCCGCTATCATTTGCTGCAATCTTAGGTGGGATGACCACCCTTATTGGTTCGGGTTCAAACTTGTTGGTTAATTCATCATTGTTGGTGATGGGTGAAAATGAATTCTCATTTTTTGATTTTACAATTCCAGGCCTAGTGTTGGCATTTGCCGGCATGATTTATCTACTAGTTATAGCGCCGTTTGTTTTGCCCCGGCGCGAAGCCATGGCCGAAACATTAGTGGGCGGTGCGGGCACAGGCGGGCGGCAATACATTGCGCAAATAAAAATCGGCGAAGGTTCTAAATTGTTGGGCGAACAGGCCCGTGGTGGTATTTTCACAGGATTGGGAAACATGACGTTGCGCATGGTGCAGCGTGACGAGGTTGCCATACTGCCCCCGTTTGAAGATTTTACCGCAACCGTGGGCGATGTGTTGGTGGTTGCGGCAACACGCGCCGAATTAGCCGAAGCCTTGACCCATGACCCTAAGGGTCTATACCCAGATTTGGGTGACGATGCCGCCGCAGGTCAGGTTCCGCACATTGGCTTTTCGGGTATTGCCGAAAATAAACCCGACAACGGCCCCGACGATAGCCCCGATGATAACATTGACGATACCCCGTGGCATGGTGGCGAGCGGGTGCTGGCCGAAGCCATGGTGCCGCCCATATCGCGTCTTATTGGGCAAACGCTGCAGCAAATTGGTTTTCGCTACAAAACCCAATGCATTGTGTTGGGTGTGCAACGCAGATCGCGCATGATACGCACCCGGATGACCGACATTCGTTTGCAAGCAGGTGACGTGTTGTTGTTGCAGGGCAGCCCCGAAGCGGTTCGTGATTTGCGCCTTAATACGGACGTGGTTTTAATTGAATGGTCGGCCGCCGAATTGCCGGCGGTGCATCATGCAAAACCTGCTGCATTTATTTTATTGTTTGTGGTCATAACATCGGCCAGCGGGATACTGCCTATTGTGGCAGCCGCACTTAGTGGTGCATCGGCCATGGTGGCATTGGGGGTTATGAATATTCGCCAAGCCGCACGTGCGGTTGATAGTAAAATCCTAACCATGATCCCCGCAGCATTGGCCATGGGTGTTGCAATGCATGAAACAAATGGTGCGCACTTTATCGCTAATGCGGTTGTTGGTGCATTTTCCGGGGCGACGCCCACAGTGATACTTTCGGTTTTTTTCATAACCATGGTTGGCCTTACCAATATTATTAGCTCCAAAGCGATGGCGGTACTGTTTACCCCGATTGCGATTGATTTGGCCCATAGTCTGGGTGCATCACCCACCGCATTTGCAGTCGCGGTGGTGTTTGCGGCAAACTGTTCTTTTGCATCGCCCATTGGTTATCAAACTAACCTTTTGGTTATGGCGCCGGGACACTATAAATTTTCCGATTTTGCCAGGGTTGGCCTGCCGTTGATATTGGTTGTATGGGCCGCTTTTACCCTGTTTGTGCCGTGGTATTACGGGGTCTAAAAAATTGCTATTGCGCTTATGTGGGGACTCGCCCTATAAGGGCGGCGGGCCACGTTCCCCCAACGGAGCGCGACCCTTCTGCCGAAAGGCGAAGGGCTTTTTTTGAGACTTATTTCCTGCCACGGGTGCAAGTGCGCTTAATATCAGGAAGCCAAAGTTTCATTTAAGGATATCTCCCTTCGCTGGCTCGTAACGAAGGGAGTTTTTTTATGACTAATATCCAAAAGCCGGTCACCAAGCCGGCAAATCCTAATTTTTCATCTGGCCCTTGTGCCAAACGTCCCGGCTGGACGGTTGATGCGTTATCCGGCGCACTTGTCGGTCGTTCGCATCGCTCAGGCCCGGGTAAGGCCAAACTGGCCGAGGTAATTGATCGCACCCGCGCTATTTTAAGCATACCCGATGATTATCAAATTGGCATTGTGCCCGCATCTGATACTGGTGCGGTGGAAATGGCGCTTTGGTCATTTTTAGGTACCCGCCCGGTTGACGTTTTGGCGTGGGAAAGTTTTGGTTCGGGCTGGGCCGGCGACATAATCAAACAGCTTAAAATTTCTGATACGCGTTTGCTTGATGCCGATTATGGCGAGCTGGCAAATTTGGGCGCGGTTGATTTTTCTCGTGATGTGGTTTTTGCATGGAACGGAACAACGTCAGGCGTAAAGGTGCCCAATGGCGATTGGATACCCGTTGACCGCGAAGGCATAACCATTTGTGATGCTACTTCGGCCGCATTTGCTATGGAATTGCCGTGGGACAAATTAGATGTCACCACATATTCGTGGCAAAAAGTTATGGGTGGCGAAGCCCAGCACGGAATGATTATTCTTTCCCCGCGTGCGGTGGCGCGCCTTGAAGGCCATACCCCAACATGGCCGATGCCAAAAATTTTCACCATGGCTAAGTCTGGTAAGCTTATTGCTGGAATTTTCAAAGGCGAAACAATTAATACACCTTCAATGTTGGCGGTTGAAGATGCCATTGATGGACTAAAGTGGGCCGAACAAATTGGTGGCCGGGCAGAATTGATGCGCCGCTCAAACGCTAACCTTAAAGCTATTGAAGATTGGGTGGAAAAAAGCGATTGGGCCGGATTTTTAGCTGCAAACACTATGGTCCGTTCCAATACATCAGTTTGCCTGAAGGTGACCGATAGTTCTTTCACCGCACTTAGCGATGATGAACAGGGTGCACAGCTAAAACAGATGGTTAAATTGCTAGACGGCGAAGGTGTCGCCTATGACATCGGTGGCTACCGCGACGCGCCTGCGGGTTTGCGTATTTGGGCTGGTGCTACGGTTGAAACATCTGACATTGAAAAATTATTGCCATGGCTCGACTGGGCATTTGCCACAGTTAATTCCAGCACAAATTAATTTAAGGAGAATAATAAAATGCCCAAGGTACTTATTTCTGACAAAATGAGCCCCCGTGCCGAACAAATATTTAAAGATCGCGGTGTTGAAGTTGACGTTATAACCAACCTTAAACCAGATGAACTTAAAGCAAAAATCGGTGAATATGATGGTCTTGCCATTCGTTCGGCAACCAAAGCAACAGCAGACATAATCGCATCTGCTAATAACTTAAAAGTAATTGGCCGGGCTGGCATCGGGGTGGATAACGTTGATATTCACGCCGCTACCGCTGCCGGTATTGTGGTGATGAACACACCATTTGGAAATGCCATCACCACGGCCGAGCACGCAATCGCCATGATGATGGCTGTTGCGCGTGATATACCAGCGGCCAATGCATCGACCCATGCAGGCAAATGGGAAAAATCTCGTTTCATGGGGGTTGAACTTATGGGCAAAACCCTCGGCCTAATTGGCTGTGGCAATATTGGCTCAGTCGTGGCTGATCGCGCCCAAGGGCTAAAGATGAAGGTTATTGCGTATGATCCATATTTATCACCGGAACGCGCGATTGATTTAGGTGTGGAAAAGGTTGAACTGGATGAGCTTTTCCCCCGCATTGATTTTCTGACCCTGCACACACCGCTTACAGATTCCACCCGCAATATCGTTAATGGCGACGCTATGGCTAAAATGAAAAAAGGTGTTCGCATAATTAACTGCGCGCGTGGTGGTTTGGTCGATGAGGTTGCATTAAAAGCAGCAATTGATAGCGGCCATGTGGCGGGTGCCGCACTAGATGTGTTTGAAGAAGAGCCAGCGGTTAATAATGCATTATTTAGCCTAGAAAATGTTGTTTGCACCCCGCATTTGGGCGCCAGCACATCCGAAGCACAAGAAAACGTTGCGGTTCAAATTGCCGAACAAATTTCTGATTATCTGTTAAACGGTGCGGTTGAAAACGCACTTAATATGCCATCAGTTACAGCCGAAGAAGCACCGCGCTTAAAACCATACCTTAAACTGGCCGAACAACTGGGCGGGTTTGCTGGGCAACTAACCCAGTCGGGGATAAAATCTGTCACCATTGAATATGAAGGCCAATGTTCGGAATTAAACACCAAGCCAATAACCTCAGTAATTCTGGCTGGCATTCTTACCCCGTTGTTGGAAAGCGTAAACATGGTTTCGGCCCCCGTAGTTGCCAAAGAGCGCGATATTGATATTACCGAGATCAAGCACGAACGACCTAGTGCCTATCAGACAATGATCCGCCTGACGGTAACGACCGAAAAACAAACCCGCTCTATCGCCGGCACTTTGTTTGCTGGGGCAGAGCCACGGATTGTGGAAATAAAAGGCATCCCAATGGACGCAAAACTGGGTGAAAACATGCTGTTTATTACCAACCGTGATAAACCGGGGTTTATTGGTGCGTTGGGCATGCTTTTGGGTAATTCTGAAATTAACATTGCAACCTTTAACCTTGGCCGGGCAGCCGCAGGTTCCGATGCAATTGCATTGATTGAGATCGATCAGTTGATAGATGAGCAAGTTATGGATGAAATCCGTGCCCTGCCGCAGGTAGTTCGGGCCCAGCAACTAAGATTTTAGTTATGCAATAACAAATTAAAACAAAAAGGGGTCGCCAATTGTGCGGCCCTTTTTTTGGTATAAAAATAGTCCATAAAATAATTGTTATTATTATTAATTAAACATTTTTAATAACCATTGAATTAGTTCTTCCCTAATTCAATTATTAACGGTGAAACAAACAATCATCGGGAGGA
>JAOUJU010000078.1 GCA_029883045.1 Rhodospirillaceae bacterium | reverse complement strand
AGCCCACCCCAAAGCATTTGACGGGTTATCTGCGTTGCTTGGCATTCTTGATTCAACCGCATCAACGCCCCAGTGGCAAAGTGCTTACGTAAAGTGGGAAATAGGATTATTGGGCGAACTTGGGTACGGCCTAGATTTTAGCAAATGCGCCGCTACTGGCGAAACCGAAAATCTTGTGTATGTTTCACCCAAGTCCGGACGTGCGGTATCACGGGCGGCGGGCGATCAATATAAAAATGCAATGTTGCCACTACCCCAATTTGTCAAGTTTAATGGCGAGGTGGCATCATCAATCGAAGATGTGGTTTTGGGGCTGAAATTGACCGGGCATTTTCTAGAGCGACACGTATTTAATATGAGCGGGCGCCATCTGCCGCAGGCTCGCGGACGCTTCGTTGCCCGAATATCGCGGCAAAAAACATTTTAAGAATACTTTTTAATCCTGCCTTGGCCTAGCATAATAGAAGTAACACAACCGATTCTCTGGAGTATCCACCTAAATGGGCAAACCATCATTGCCAAACGACATTACAGGCGACATGTCTGGCGAGATCCGCGATACACGCTTGGCTGTTGCCTTGGGCGAGCGTTATCTGGCGTATGCCCTTTCAACCATAATGAGCCGTTCGCTGCCCGATGTCCGCGACGGGTTAAAGCCGGTGCATCGCCGCCTGCTTTACGCCATGCTTCAGCTAAAACTTGACCCCAAGTCGGGTTTTAAAAAATGCGCCCGCGTTGTTGGTGACGTTATGGGTAAATATCATCCCCACGGCGATGCATCGATTTACGATGCCATGGTTCGCCTTAGCCAAGATTTTGCGGTTCGCTATCCAATGGTCGACGGGCAGGGCAATTTTGGCAACATTGATGGCGATAACGCCGCCGCCATGCGTTACACCGAGGCCCGCCTGACCAGCGTAGCAATGGCATTGCTACGCGGCATCGATGAGGATGCGGTTGATTTTCGCCCAACTTATGATGGCGAAGAAAGCGAACCGCAGGTTTTACCAGCGGCGTTTCCTAATATTTTGGCAAATGGTGCGGCAGGTATCGCGGTTGGCATGGCCACATCCATACCGCCACATAACGTTGCTGAGCTATGCGATGCCTTAAAGCATTTGATTAAATTCCCCAACGCGACCGTTGGAAAATTGGTTGATTTTATTCCAGGACCAGATTTCCCTACTGGTGGCACCCTGGTTGAAGACCGCGCAGATATTGTTGAAGCTTACAAAACTGGACGTGGCGGTTTTCGGGTAAGGGCAAAATGGGAAACTGAAAAAGCAGGCCATGGAACATGGAACATAGTAATTACCGAAATTCCATATCAGGTTCAAAAATCGCGCTTAATTGAAAAAATTGCCGAACTTATACAGACCAAAAAATTGCCCATAGTAAATGATATTAGGGATGAATCGGCCGAAGATATCCGCATAGTGATAGAACCAAAAAGCCGTGCGGTTGAACCTGAAATGTTAATGGAACAGCTATTCAAGCTGACCGACCTTGAGCAACGGTTTTCGTTAAACATGAACGTGCTTGATGCGGAAAACACCCCCGGCGTCATGAACCTGCGCGAGGTGTTGAGCGCATTTCTTGAACACCGCCATGTGGTGCTAAAACGCAGAAGCAAATTCCGTTTGGGTAAAATTGAACACCGCCTTGAAATACTTGGCGGACAGCTTATTGCGTTTTTGAACCTAGACAAGGTAATCAAAATTATTCGCACCGAAGACGAGCCAAAACCAAAACTGATGAAGGCGTTTAAGCTTTCAGAGGTGCAGGCCGAGGCAATTTTGAATATGCGTCTTCGCCAGTTGCGCAAATTAGAAGAAATAGAAATTAAAACCGAGCATGACACGTTGAGCAAAGAAAAAAAGGAGCTCAACAGCTTGCTTAGGAACGAAGATAAGCGCTGGAAAATCATCGCCGACGAAATTGATGAAATTAAAAAAGATTATGGCCCCAAGACTGAGCTTGGCAAAAGGCGAACCATAATAGGTGATGCGCCTACGGTTGTAGTGGTGCCACTGGAAGCGATGATTGAACGCGAACCGATTAGCGTGGTTTGTTCGGAAAAAGGGTGGATACGCGCTATTCGTGGTCACGTTGAAAAAGTATCTGACCTTAAATTCAAAGAAGGTGACAAACATAAATTTATGTTGCACGCGCAAACCACCGATAAGTTGCTGGTGTTTGCCACCAATGGCAGGTTTTATACCATCGGCTGTGATAAATTGCCCGGTGGACGTGGCCACGGCGATCCCTTGCGCCTAATGATAGATATGCAGGGCGACCACGATGTTGCAGAAATGATGATTTTCGAGCCTGAACGCGAAATTATGGTGGCATCGGATGCGGGGCGTGGATTTATTGTTCCCTCAGACGATGTTGTTGCACAGACCAAAAACGGCAAGCAGGTACTTAATTTGGGCGAGGGCGAAGAAGCGGCGGCGTGTTCTTACGTACCCGAAGACGCTGATAGTTTGGCGGTAATAGGTTCTAACCATAAACTTCTAATATTTGATATTGAAGATATGCCCATAATGGGCAGGGGCCGTGGAGTGATATTGCAACGCTATAAAAAGGGCGGAAATGCTGTGCTGCGCGATGTTAAGGCATTCGTAATGGAGGATGGATTATCCTACCCTTATGCTGGTGGTGAACGGGTCGAGCCTAAAAAAGAAATAAAAAAATGGGTTGGCAAGCGTGCTGGTGCGGGGTTAAAGGCCATGCGCGGATTTCCAACCTCAAATAGATTTACTTAAAAGCGATATCCTGATATCTGAGCTATAGATTTTTAATGTGGGAATTTAAACATGAACAATGCAGTTAATATATATCCGACCATGGCCGCAACCTTGTGGCCGACATCGTCAAATGTGCTTAAGGGCATTATTTTGGCACTTTTCGGCAGCGTTCTTTTGACTATTTCCGCCAAAATACACGTGCCATTTTACCCTGTACCCATGACCATGCAGACATTGGTTGTGCTGAGCCTAGGCATGGCGCTTGGTTCGCGTTTAGGGGCGGCCACGGTTTTACTTTATTTGGCCGAAGGCGCAATGGGTCTGCCTGTTTTTTCCGGCACACCGGAAAAAGGTTTAGGCGTTGCCTATATGATGGGGCCAACCGGCGGGTATCTTTTAGGATTTGTTGTTGCCGCATGGTTTACCGGATTTTTAGCCGAACGTGGATGGGATAGGGGTTTTGCCTCAACCGCCATTGCTATGGTTGCTGGCAATGCAATTATTTATACCTTTGGTCTGTTGTGGTTGGGCTCTATTTTAGGATGGAACAAACCTATTATTGAATGGGGTATGACACCATTTTTGCTAGGCGATGTTACCAAAATTGCAATGGCAGTAATTTTAATGCCGCTGGCATGGAAAGCGCTAGGAAAAGCCAAAACCTAATATGGCGTTTGATCAAAACAAAGGCACACAAACGGGGCGATCATTTGCGGTTGCCCCGTTTCGCATTGATACGTTGCAATCCTATCTTGCCGGAGATTGGAATTTAAAACGTGTAATCCACCAAGTGGGAGAGGGGCGCAAAGCTACATTTAACGCCAGCGCATCATTTGTGCCTGATGAAAAATCCCCAACAGATACTTTTATTTACAGTGAAGAAGGGTTGCTTGAAACAGGCGATGAGAAATTCGATGCTACGCGCACATACATATATACATTTATCGGTAGCGCGTTAGCCGAGGTAAGGTTTGCTGATGGAACCTTTTTTCATGTGCTTGATTTAAGTGCTGGCCTTTTAAGAGTTGAGCACCATTGCGCTGATGATTTTTACCAAGGTCTTTTTCGGGCAATAGATTTTAATACATGGCTTTCGGTGTGGCGGATTGATGGCCCGAGGAAAAAACAGGTTATTTCCACACACTATCTGCGGGCAAACAATTAGCAGATCACCATTAATTAAAATTCTTAATGTTTTTTATTCTTTAGACTGCCGACCAGGTACCATTAAAATATCCCTCTAGCGGGGAGAACCTTTTTTTGTAATCCATCTTAGAGCTTTCGCTAACCCAATATCCCAAATACACATGGTTAAGGCCTAAGTTATGGGTGTGTTTAATTATCCATAAAACCATAAAGGTTCCAAGGCTGCGCATCCCGAGGTTGGGTGAATAGAAACTGTAAACCGCTGAAATGCCGCCCTTAATCTGATCGGTAATACAGCATGCAATAAGTTGATTTTCATGGTTACGAAATTCAATAACGTTGGTTCTTACGGGGGTGTCCTCGATTAGGGACTGATAGTCATAATAATCCATCATCGCCATATCGCCTTCGCCGTGACGCGTTTCTATGTAAGATTTAAAAAGTAAAAATTGTTCGTGCGTGGCAATTGGCGGGCGAACTGCAACGCTTATATCCGAATTTTTATTTTTTATTTTTCGCTGAGAACGACTGTAGATAAATTTGCGAACAGGTATTCTGACCGATACACATAAATTACAGCCATCACAAACCGGAATATACGCGGCTGTATGGCTGCGCCTAAAGCCTGTTAGGGAAAGACGATCATTCATTTCAACCGCATCACGACCGCTAAGTTCGGTAACCATTCGCTTTTCTATCTTGCCCGAAAGATAAGGGCAGGGCAGCGGTTGGGTTGTAAAAAAAAACCTGATGTCAGATCTTGGGTTATGACGCATCTAGTCCTCTTTTTTTTCAACACATCAATATAATATGGCTACTGAAAAGGGTTGGCAGTATCACCATGAATTACCGAAGGAACACTGTTTTCTCCATCGGATGGTTGGCCTGGTGAATTGGACTGGTCCTGTGGTGCCAACTGTTCGCCCGTTCCGCGTAGCATTATAATTGAAAGCCTGCGGTTGCGCGAATTAGCTGTGTCTTCGGGTAATAGTGGTTCCGTAGCGGCCTTGCCTACAATATGTGAAAGCCGATCTGGCGGTATTCCGCTTTGCAATAAAACCCTTCTGGCTGAATTGGCGCGATCTGATGATAGCTCCCAGTTTGTATATTCTTCTCCACGGGTGGTGTAGGGAATAGAATCTGTGTGCCCGGTAATAGATATATTTTGCGGCATTTTAAGAATTACTTGGGTAACAAGGCCAAGAACGCGCTCGGTATGTTCATACATTTTGGCGCTTCCCGAAGGGAACATAGCAAGACCATCTTGGTCAACAATCTGGATACGCAAACCTTCAGGGGTGTTATCAATTATTAGGCTTTCGGCCAGCTGCTGAAATTCTGGCAGGGTTTCAATGGCCTGCTTAATTTCGTCGGCAGCTTTTTGGAACTGGTCTTCCTCTATTTTTTCCTTCTGTTCTTGCGCGTCAACAACCTGCTGATCGGCCTGATCTTCAACTGGTTGGCTATCAGACGTACCCTCAGATGGGGCATCTTTTAATGATTCGCCACCCTTGCCAGCGCTTGGTGGTGGCAGATCCATTACAACGGTGGGGCGACCAAGGGTATCTTCCTGCGTGCCATCATCGGCGATGGTGGTTCCGCCCAATATTTTACCAGAACCACTTTGGCTGATGGTGGCAACAGTCGGGGCAAAATAATCTGCAATGCCTTCTAGTTGTTCTTGGGTAACTGAGTTTAATAACCATAACAAAAGGAAAAACGCCATCATCGCCGTAACGAAATCCGCGTAAGCAATTTTCCATGCACCACCATGATGGGCGCCATGGCCGCCTTTTTTTACTCTTTTAATTATTATTGGTTGGTCAGCGGGCATCATTTAGCCTTGCATATAAACGATCATGAAACAGTGCCAATTTCATTTATGGCTTCTTCAAGCTCGGCAAATGTTGGTCTCATGTCTGATCCAAGCACCTTACGGGAAAATTCAATTGAAACCTGTGGGGCATATCCTTGCATATGCGCAAGTATTCCTGCGCGCACACAAGCTAGATATCTGCTGTCTGATTCAAAAGTTTTTTCCAAAGATTGTGCCATCGGTGAAACAAACCCATACGAAAATAAAATACCACTGAATGTACCAACAAGCGCTGCACCAATAAGGTGACCCAATATTTCAGGTGGCTCGGTGATTGATCCCATGGTGTGAATAATTCCCAAAACCGCAGCAACAATACCTAGTGCAGGCAGGCTATCGCCAAGCGTTGCCATGGCACCAGAAATTGCCGCATCTTCAGCGTGATGAATGTCAAGCTCGGCATCCATCAATGCCTCAACCTCAAACGCATTTGATGTGCCAAGTGTCAGCATGCGCAAGTAATCGCACATAAATTCTACCGCGTGATGGTCTGACTGAAATTTTGGAAAGTTAGCAAACAGCGTACTGTCGTTGGGGTTCTCCACGTGCTGTTCCAGCGCCAGGTCACCCTTGCTTTTTGCCAATTTAAATACACTGTATAGTAGCGTCAGCAATTCAACATAGTGGTCTTTTTTGTATTTTGTCCCCTTAACAAGCAGGGGCATGGACTTGCCAGCTCCCTTAACTACCTTCATGGGGTTGGATATAACAAACGCACCCATGCCGGCACCAAAGATGATGAGAAATTCAAGCGGTTGCCATAGAACCTCAAGGTGGCCACCGGCACCAGCGTAACCACCGATTACGGATGCAACAACTACTATGAAGCCAATTATAAAAAGCATTAAATACCCACCCCTATGGATTTTGGTCTATTCAGGTGCGGGCCGCCTGTACCATTTTTAAAATATGATTCGCTAAAACATAATAGATGTAGTTTTGATGTAGTGGGTAATTTCATGCTTTATTGTGCTCAATTTATGGTGACTGCTTAATAAGATCATATATGGGGAAATGTTAATAATTAAAGGTTTTCTATCGTAAATTGAGGTTACTACCAAACATTATACTAAAAATTAACGAGGCATATATTGTCTGTATCGAATAATTCACAAAATAGCGTTGCCGAAAGGCCATTTTTTCGCCTGTTATCAGGGCAAATTGGCGCTGGTGGATTGGTCGTAGCCATAGAAACAGCCGCTTGGATGTGGGTGGGGTTGGGTCTAGATATATGGATTCTCGTGGCTTGTCAGGCATTTTTAGCCGCAATTCTAAGCCGTTTTATCGGTTTGGGGTGGGGGTGGTCGGTGGTGCAATTTGCTCTTCCTTGGGCCACATGGGGTGCTCTTTATCTTAAAATACCGTCATGGGTTTACCTTGTTTGTTTTGTTTTAACTTATGCCATATACAAAAATGCCCGAACTGAGCGTGTTCCGCTTTATCTAAGCAACTCCACAACGTGGCGAGCCCTTGAAGGGTTGATTGAGAAATCACCAAATCCTGAGCGCGGAAATTTTATCGACCTTGGCTCAGGTGTAGGCGGTACCTTGTGCTATTTGGGTAAAGCAAAATCGGGGTGGATATTTAAAGGTGTGGAAAGCGCGCCGCTAAGCTTCGTTATTTCGTGGGTTAGGTCACTAATTAGTGTAAATAGAAATGTTTCCATTAGCTTAAGCGATATCTGGACGGTCGATCTTGCGGACTTTGATATGGTTTATGCCTTTTTATCACCAGCACCCATGGAAAAATTATTGGAAAAGGTAAAAAACGAGATGCGCGCGGGCGGGGTATTTATCAGCAATTCGTTCTGGCCGGACGATGAAGGGTTTGATGAATGCCTGGAACTTGATGATGCAAGAAAAACCAAACTTTATATCAAAATAATGTGAACAGCA
>JAOUJU010000077.1 GCA_029883045.1 Rhodospirillaceae bacterium | reverse complement strand
GTTGGTGCCATAAATCAGGAGAGTTAACCAATCATGCCAAAAACGGGCAAAAATAGACTTTTAAACTTTTTCACCGCGCTGACTATTACCTTAGTTCTGGGCGGTTCATACATTGCAACCGGTTGGGTTGAGCAGGCAAATAAGCGATCGATAGAAAAATCGCTTAAAACTGCATTAGACAGCGCCACCCAAGGCGTGCGCCTGCATTTTCAGCATCATGCAGCACCCGCATTAGTTTGGGCCAATGATGACCGTGTGCGCGAAATAACAAAACAGTTGCTAAAAAACCCGCGTGAACCGGGCGCCCTTTTGGCGGCGCCGGAGCAACAAACATTAAGAACCTTGTTTGCCCCATATATGAACGTTGCTGATTTGGGCGGGTTTTTCATTATCGATAAGGATGGAATAAGCGTTGCCTCAATGCGTGACACAAATATTGCAACGCCAAACCTTCTTCTCAAACAACAGGGATTTTTACAAAAGATATTGGCAGGGCAAACATTGTTGAGCCTGCCAATGAAATCAGATGTTCCCTTGGTGGATCATCATGGCCATGAGGTTGAGGGCCTTGCCACCATGTTTGTTGGCACGCCCATACTAGATGATAAGGGTAAAACCATTGCGGTTTTAGCACTAAGGGTTTCACCCGATCAAAGTTTCGGTTCGGTTTTTTCTCAGGCCCGTTTCGGCGAAAGCGGTGAAACCTATGCCGTTGATGATAAGGGCGTGCTGTTAAGCGAAAGCCGTTTTAATGATGACTTAGCAAAGATTGGGTTATTAAGCGATCCGCGACACGCCGATTTACAACTAGAAATACGTGATCCCGGCGTTGATCTTAGCGCTGGGGAAAAATCTTTATCCCCGCGCAACCAACAACCATTAACGCGTATGGCCGCTAGTTTGGCTGAACATAAATCGGGAACGGATCTTGTCGGTTACCGTGATTATCGTGGCACGATGGTGGTTGGTTCATGGATGTGGGATAGCGAGTTGGGTTTTGGTATTGCAACTGAAATTAACGCAGACGAAGCATTTAATGAATTAAAGCAAACAAAGACGACAATTCATATTGGCACTTTGCTGTTGGTTTTAACCATAGTCGGGCTTTGGTATCTTTTTATAACAATCCGTAGCGAAGTTGCGCGTAATGCTGAATTGGCGTTAATGGCAAAAAAATCAGCAGAAAAGGGAAAGCGCGCCGCCGATAAAGCCAATCAGGCAAAATCTAATTTTCTTTCTTCCATGAGCCACGAATTGCGCACCCCGTTAAATGCTATAATTGGTTTTTCACAGCTTTTGGAATATGGCGATAATAAACTATCTGAAAAACAGTTAGAGCAAATAAGGGATATTCGCAAAGGTGGCGATCATTTGCTTTCGCTTATCAACGATATTTTGGATTTGTCAAAAATCGAAGCAGGCAAGATGAATATTTCGGTTGAACCAACCGCGGTGACCGAAATTATTGATCAATGTTTAGATATGATTGAACCACAAATTAATAAACAAGGATTGGTGCTTGAAAACCGTAACGACCACACCAGCGCGATGGTTTTTGCCGACCAGTTACGTTTGCGCCAGTGTTTGCTGAACCTTCTTTCTAATGCGGTTAAATATAATCGCCCCAAAGGCAGGGTTGTTATGGCCACCGAAAAAAGGGAAGGAAACATTTTACGTTTGTTGGTTTCTGATACGGGTATAGGCATCCCGGAAAAACACCGCGCCAGAATGTTCCAACCATTTAACCGTTTAGGCGTAGAAGCAAGCGGCATTGAAGGAACTGGCATTGGCCTTAGCCTGACTAAAAACCTGATAGAGGAAATGGGTGGTACCATGGGCTTTGCCAGCGTCGAAGGCGAAGGCAGCACTTTTTGGTTTGATATGCCAATGTCCGAACAAACAGTTGAGCGCCACCACAATTTAGCAAATGACGGTGGGGCGCATAATAAATTATCGGCTAATGACGATGCATTATCCGCTGATGATTTGGGTGAAAAACAAAATCTGATACTTTACATAGAAGACAATCTTTCCAACATACGTGTCATGAAAAGCATTGTTGAAACCATGCCCCAAACAACCCTAATAACAGCCGAAACCGGCGAAGAAGGTTTGCGTCTGGCCGAAGCAGAATTACCTGACCTAATTTTGATGGATGGGAATCTTCCGGGTATGCATGGTAACGAGGCGGTGCGCAGGCTGAGGGCCAATAAAAAAACCGCACACATTAACATAATTGGCCTAAGTGCCAATGCCATGCAAAAAGACATGAACAATGCCATGGCAGCGGGATGCACGGCCTATGTTACCAAGCCAATAGACATCAAAAATCTTGTCCAACTGGTGCACGAATTACTTTATTTAGATGAAACTAATTCGGGCAAAAAACTAAAAGCTTAAACTTAGAAAATAAAAACCCGTCGTCAGCTTAAAAAGCAGATGGCGGGTTTTTGCCGTTTTGGCCACTTTGTTTGATTGAATGCCTATAAAAATATGGCGCAGGTTTAAATGCCTTGCCCCCGTACCCTCCGTTGGGCTAAGAATAAACCGCTATCGAAACGAATTTAAACTGGACGCTGGGGGCGTGCGACAAAAAATGACAATCGAACTTTCTGAATTAGCGGCACTGGATTTATGGCGCAGGGTAATTGTTTCAAGCGTACGCTTAGATGCACCAGATTTAACCGCGCGGCAAATGGCCCTGTTGTTGAGCGTTTATTTAACGCCACCACCGCACACGGTTCGCGGTCTTGCCGATACGCTAAAAATTTCTAAACCAGCCATCACCCGGGCGGTTGATCGGCTAAGCAATATGGACCTTGTCAGGCGCAAAACCGACGACACCGATAGGCGTTCGGTTTTGGTGCAACGCACCGTCCGTGGCTCGGTATTTTTACGTGAATACGGCGAAATAATTGCCGCTGCTGCGCGTAAAATACAAAAAGATTAAATTACAATACGTTTATTAGGCTTCGCGAATTCGCTGGTTCTTGGTTGGACGATAACAGCGAAGATATGTTGGCAGCACTGATTCAATCCCCTTAGGGGTTATGCCCAAGTCCTCGATTGTTTGGTGCTCACCACTTTTTACGTTGCCCTCAACCAATAGCCATACTTGGTCGCGCGAAACGATTGATCCGGGAATAAACTCCATAAAAAATGCCTGTGTCAGGGCCAACGGAATGGGGGCTGGAACTATAAGACAATTTCGTCCGGTTTGCTCTAACATCAATTGCAATAACCGCTTAAAGCTATAGGTAACCGGACCGGTTAATTCAAAAATTTTTCCTTTAGCTTGTTTGTTATCAAGTGATTTAATTATTGCCGCGGCAACATCGCCAACATAGATGGGCTGAAAATTAGCCCCACCCATTGAGCAAAATTCTAACATCGGTATCCGCCATTGGCTTGATGCGCCCGCAACCATTTTTATTTTTGGCACAACTGGGCAGCCAACCACCGGTAACAGTGGGATATATCGCGCCATTTTAGCAAACGTATTCATGAACTGATCTTCCGGCCCAATTAACAGGGCAGGGCGCAAAATTGTTGCATCAGGAAATTCTTCTAGCACCGCTTGCTCGCCGGCAAATTTTGTTCGGGCATATTCTGATTTTGATTGGGGATTAGCAGAAATTGATGAAACATGAATTAGGTTTTTTACACCCTCAGCTTTTGCTGCTGCGGCAATATTTTTTGCCCCATCAACATGAACGTTTTGGAATGTGTTCTTGCCGCTTTTTGCAATTATACCAGCAAGGTTGATAACGCTGTCGGCGCCATCAATTGCATTGCGCACCGAATTTATGTCGCAAACATTTGTGTAAACACAATTTACCTGTCCAACCTCGCCCAAGGTTTTAAGAAAATGAGCATCTTCGGTATCACGCACGCCAACTCTTACGCGGGCACCGCTACGTACTAGGTCTTGTACAACGTAGCGGCCCAAAAACCCGGCGCCACCAATAACACTTACCAGACGTCCCTTCATGTTCATTTATTTGCCACTCCCCTTAAAAACTGAATTGCGGTTATATTTGTTATTATTGTCGGGCTACTTGCTCGGTCGGGCAACCCCTTTATATTCAAATGATAAAATGCTTGGCCCGTCGGCAAACCCTTTTTCTATTTTTTCGAAAATGAACCCGCCTTTAGCAAGTAAATTATCTGGCTTACGGTTTATATTGCACCCCCCGGCACAACATCGCCATGGGCGATTAAGTCTATTTTGCCACCGCGCAGTGCTTGGCTTATCGGCAAGTCCGTGTTCAATAAATAAAAGCCTTCCTTCGGGTTTTAATACCCTTAGCATTTCGTTTATGGCTTTTTCCGGTTCCGGTATGGAGCAAAGCACCCATGTAATAACTATAGTATCAATGGTGCTATCCTCAATATCCATTTCCATGGCATCCAGACCGGCAATGGTTAGGTTGATGCCCAATTTTTTTGCCCGGTCTAATGCTTTATTTCTTAGAATTTTAGATGGCTCAATGGCCAATACTTGATCCACATCGGGGCCATAATATGGAAGATTAAATCCAGGCCCTATACCAATTTCCAGAACTTTTCCCCGCGCGGACCCAACCACGCCGGGGCGCTCGCCCGCCGCCATAGGTACGCGCATTACAATGTTAATCAGGTGGGGTATGAAAAAATCGTTATAAATGCCCATACCACACAGTCTAAATCGTTTATCAAACACACCCAACAATTATCACCCAGTGGGGGAAGCCGCCCGTTGAGCGGTAGATATTGTTGACTTTGGGCCCGGGGCGGTCTAACTCGTTCACCTTAAGGGCACCATTTTTTGGTGCTTTGCTCGGTTCTTGCGCCCGGATGCCCAGGTGGCGGAATTGGTAGACGCGCTGGCTTCAGGTGTCAGTGACCGCAAGGTCGTGGAAGTTCGAGTCTTCTCCTGGGCACCATTTCCCTAGGCTTTGGTTACACCTTGGGGCTTAACCCTCTGGCAATCGGGCGGCGGTTGCGGCTAAGATAGCCCCAGAGAATAGAAAAAATGTAATTTATTGAACATGATGGGAAACAAGGTGACAGCAAAGAAACCAAATATTCACCTTTATAAGGGCGATCTTCCGTCTGGACTTGATTTTGGCGATGCGGTTGCGGTTGACTGTGAGGCCATGGGCCTGAAAAATGCCCGCGATAGGCTTTGTGTAGTACAGCTTTCTGCCGGCGACGGTGATTGCCATTTGGTGCAGTTTGCCAAAGGTGAATACGACGCGCCCAATCTCAAGGCGGTAATGGCCAACCCCAAAATAACCAAGATTTTTCATTTTGCCCGTTTTGACGTGGGCATCTTGAAACATTACCTAGGGGTTGATTGCGCTCCGGTTTATTGCACCAAAATTGCTTCTCAGTTGGCGCGCACCTACACCGACCGCCATGGCCTAAAAGATGTTTGTCGTGAACTAGTCGGGGTTGAGCTTTCAAAAGAACAACAATCATCCGATTGGGGCGCTGAAACGTTAAGCGAAAGCCAAATAAATTACGCCGCAATTGATGTTTTGTATTTGCATCAAATTCGCACCGAATTGGAAAAAATATTGGCGCGCGAAGGCCGTACGGAACTTGCGCAGAAATGTTTTGATTTTCTTGAAACTCGTGCCGCCCTAGATAGTGCGGGTTGGCCGGATTTAGATATTTTTGCCCACTAATTTTTTTGCAATTTTTTGCCTAAAAAATAATTGGAAGCAATTAAAGCCAGCATGGGCAAGGGGGGAAGAATTATAAAATAATGGCAAAAGCAAAAACCACCGCAAAAAAAAATATCAAAGGTAAAAAATCATCCGACTTGGTTACTGCTCGTCGCGTTCTTGCAACAGAAGCACGCGCACTTGATGCATTGGCAAAGGGTCTTGGCAATAATTTTAAAAATGCAGTTGATGTTTTGCAAAAAATATCAGGCCGGGTAGTGGTAACTGGTATGGGCAAAAGTGGGCACATCGCACGCAAAATGGCGGCTACTTTTTCTTCAACCGGCAAACCATCATTTTTTGTTCACCCTGGCGAAGCTAGCCACGGTGATCTTGGCATGATCCAAAAAAATGACGCGGTAATTGCCCTTTCCAATTCTGGCGAGACAGCCGAATTATCAGACATAGTAGCCTACACTACGCGTTATCGTATTCCCTTGGTTGGCATTACCGGAAAAGCAGGCAGCACCCTTAGCAGGCAAAGCGACGTTGCTTTGGTATTGCCAGACGAACCCGAAGCCTGCCCCATGGGTTTAGCGCCAACCACGTCAACCACTGCTATGCTTGCCCTTGGTGATGCGCTGGCCGTTTGTTTGCTTGAACGCGAAGGTTTTACCGCAGCGGATTTTCACGATTTTCATCCCGGTGGAAAGCTCGGGCAAAAATTACTTAAAGTTAGTGACCTTATGCACAGCGGTGACATGGTTCCACTGATAAACAAGAACGCATTGATGGGTGATGCACTTATAGAAATAACCTCAAAAAGTTTTGGTGTTGTTGGCGTTACCGGCCCCAAAGGAAAGCTAGAAGGGGTTATAACCGATGGCGATCTTCGCCGTCACATGAACGCCAAACTTTTAAGCGCTAAAGTATCTGCCATAATGACAAAGGGTGGCGTTAGGGCAAACCCAGACCAACTTGCTAGCGAAGCTGTTGCCGTGATGAATGAAAACAAAATAACCACACTGTTTGTTATAGCAAAAGATTTGCCAGTTGGTATTTTGCATATCCATGATTGTTTGCGTGCGGGTGTAATTTGATAAATCACCCAAGCTTCACGTAAAAATTATATAGGAATTATACAGGAATTATATAGGCAGCTGATAAAATTGTTAGCTTACCCTAGGAAACCCAATGACGGCAGAGCAAACCGAACCGCCCCTATCTTCAAAACAAATAACTAAAGCAGATGTTGCGCCGCAGGCATCGACATTAGTTGGTAGTGGCAGTTTTTATGACGGGCGCGAATCCCGGTACAGCCAAACTGGGTATTCTAATTTTGTAAAATTTATGAAAATAGCACTTCCGCTTGTGGCTGTCGTTGTTATTGCGCTTATATTATGGTGGCCGTATATCGGCGGCAATGAAGGTGAATTTAAAATCGGCTTTTCATCTCTTAGTCTCGCACCGGGTGAACAAGTTGGTGCGGATAATGCGCGCTATTTCGGAGTGGATGATAAACAAAATCCGTATTCAATTTCCGCCGATCTGGCCCGGTTTCCTGATGGCCCAAAAGGCCCCATCAGTCTTGAAATACCCAAAGCCGATATTACAATGGATAGCGGAACATGGTTAGTTATGACCGCAATTGAGGGTGTTTATAATCAACAGAAAAAAATACTTTCTTTAAGCGGTTCGGTTAATTTGTTTCATGATATGGGATATGAAATAACAACCGATGAGCTAAACATTAACCTTGCAAAAAACGATGCCATTGGAACAAAACCCGTAAGCGGGCATGGGCCATTTGGCGAGCTTAATGCTAGCGGTGTGCGAATTGATAAAAATAATGGCACAATATTTTTTATTGGTCCGGCGCGGTTGGTGTTGTTTTCATCGCAGGGAAAAGAAATACCCATTGGGGGGATAACAAATGAATAAATCTGCATGTAATCAGATAATGGTTTTTCTTACATTATGTGTTTTTGTAATGTCTAGTAGTAGCGCCATTTCGCAAGAAC
>JAOUJU010000076.1 GCA_029883045.1 Rhodospirillaceae bacterium | reverse complement strand
TTGCAACGTGGCGCGCGTGACCTAACAAGCGCGCTTAGCGATGCTGGCCTGCAAACAGATTCACAAGACTTAAATTTTTCACTACGCGAACAAGCAAATCAAAACGCTGGCAATGGTAATTCCGGCAAGGATGAGCAGCTTGATTTCAATGAAACAGAAAACCAATCAATCAGCAGTAACGACATTGATGACCCAGCGGCGCTAGAGGCCGCATTAAGAAGGTCAATCAGCGAAGGCCGTATTGATATTAGGGCGTAAGCAACTAAAAGAAATTTTTTAACAGCGAGGCTCCGGACCAATCCGGACTAATTGAAAAAGGAAAAGAAAAATGTTTTCCGCAAATGCGATTTCATCAACAGAAGCAGCAGCAGGCGGCAGCCAGGCCGCCCAAAGCAAAGCAAAGATGGAGGATGATCTTAATAAATTCCTCAACTTGTTAGTAACGCAGCTTAAAAACCAAGATCCATTGGAACCCATGGATGCGACCCAGTTCACATCACAGTTGGTTCAGTTTGCCAGTGTTGAGCAACAAATTTACCAAAATGCCAACCTTGAAAAACTGGTTGAGGTATCGCACGCCAGTCAGGTTTCCAATCTTGCTAACTTCCTTGGTAAAACGGTTGAAGCGCAAACAGACGAATTCAATCTTGCCGCTGGCACAGCCACCATCAAATACAAATTAATGGAAAAATCAGACTCAACAAAAATTACCATCAGTGATGATTCGGGCAAAGTTGTATTTAGCACCAACGGTGCGCGCACAACTGATCTTACGCCATTTACCTGGACCGGAGTTGATGATTTCGGCAACCCGGTACCAGACGGAAAATATTCGTTCGTAATTGAAGCCATAAACGCAAACGGCGACCCGATTGAATATAGCCGTTCAACCACCGGCGTCGTTACTGCCGCGGGTTCTGATAGTGGCAATGTAAACTTATTCTTAGGCGACGTTTCAATCGGCCTAGATGATATTTTAACCCTAACACAATGAACCAAAGCCACCCCATGGTTTGGGGTGAAATGAAAACAAGAATTTAACTTTAATCATGGCAAAGGCAGAACGCCCGCCACAGCCCAGCAAAAATGCGGGGCCGCATATATTCGGCAGAAGCGCCGTTCAATAAATTAGGAGAAAAACAATGAGCCTTTACGGTGCGCTTTATTCCGGTGTTTCTGGCCTAACAGCCCAATCTAGTTCCATGGGTGCCATTTCCGATAACATAACCAACGTTTCGACCATTGGTTATAAAAATACCAACGTTAACTTCCAGACGCTGGTTACCAAACAAACATCATCAACGTTTTATTCCGCAGGTGGCGTGCAGTCACGCCCCCGTCAAGCGGTTGATGTGCAGGGCCTGTTACAGGCATCAACATCACAAACCGATCTTGCCATTTCTGGCGGCGGTTTTTTTGTAGTCAACGAAGCATCCCAGCCCACCGGAAGTGATGCGTATTTTTACACCCGCGCCGGTTCGTTCAAACAAAACTCCGAAGGGTTTCTTGCTAACTCTGGCGGGTATTTCCTACAAGGGTGGCCAACAGATGCATCGGGTAAAATTGTTCATGCCAAAGATACCCAGCTACAAACCAACCTTAACGTAATTTCCAATGATTATCTGGAAACCATCAACCTTAGCCGTGTTGCCGGTTCGGCCGCGGCCACCAATAGCATAACCATCGGTGCCAACCTGCCAACCACGGCGGTTGCGGGTGATCCTTTTAACACCGACGTACAGTTTTTTGATACCCTTGGTGCGGCACGCTCCATGAGCATCGGTTACACCAAAAGCGGCACCGACAACCAATGGTCCACATCTGTTTTACCCCCAACCGGAACGTCTGTTCTTACGGCCTATGATGGATCGGGCAACGTTTATGACAGCTATGGCCGCCTTGATTTTAAAGCTATCCCGGCTGACGGTTCAACCATATCCATCGAAGGTGTGACTTACGAATTTGATACCGACGGTGCATTTGGCGGTACTGCCGCTGGTGCGCAAGCACAATCTGACACATGGGCGCTTAGCGGTGGTCCCGCAACTGCTGGTGATATTTATGCCCTTGATATTCTAATTGGCGGTGTCACTACAAACGTTACCACCGGTGTCGCATTTGCCGGCGGTGAAACAGATATAGCAGCCGCCACGTTGCTTGTTAGTGCAATAAATACCGATCCATATCTTTCATCAAGGATATCCGCTTCCAACGCTGCTGGCACATCGGCCACCATAACAATCACGTCTCAGGTTGCTGGTCTTCCATATACTTTAGTGGGGGGAACATTTGGTACCGGTCATGTTGATACTGGTACAGCAGAAGTCATTACGGTAACGCCTGTAACTGCTAACGTAACCCCAACAACGGTGCAGGTTGATATAAGCGGTGCCAATACCGTTGGTGCCGCAACCCAAGCATTGGTTGGGGCGGTCAACACTTATGATAGTGATTTTAACACAACCAATAACCGTATTGACACCCACCCCGACGATTCAACCATTGTGCTGTTCCATGATGACGGAACCGGACAAATTATCGTCAACCCCTCGGGCTTATTAGATGCGAATGGTAATGCCGCAACAGATCAAACCGCGGCATTTACTGCACAGAAAATTCACTCTAACTATACCGCCCATGGGCAGTTTATATTTAACACCCTGCCAACTACTGGCCAAACAATTACCATAAACACTAAGGTTTATGAATTTGGTGGTGTCGGTGCAAATATAAACGTTGCCATCGGTGCAGACATTGCTGCCACACTGGGATCACTCAAAACTGCCATAGAAACCAACGATCCATATTATGCGCCGGGTTCAATTAATTTGCGTGAAAGCAATAACAACGCAATTACGTTTAAGGGTAATAATACTTTAATATTGCCATCCATCCCGGCCGGCATAACCGCCACGTTTAATGCTGGAACTGTACCAGGCATAACAACGCTTGGTGTTAATACATCAGCATCACCCACTTATAAAATTGAAACCGATGGCGGCATGGTGTTTGATTCTAAAGGTCTTCCCCTTCGCCTAAACATGGCCAAACTAGAAGTCCTAGGCTTTACCAACGGTGCTGCCAATATGGATGATAATGTAGCAAACAGCCCAATGATAACCCTTGATTTTGGTGTTGTCGGCGGAACCGAGGGCATGACCCAGTTCGGTGATGAATTTGACCCCGGCACTATTGATGCCAACGGTTCACGTTTTGGTACGTTCTCGGGCGTATCGGTCGGGCCAGACGGGCTAATGACAGCATTGTTTGATAATGGCGATACCCGGCCAATTTTCCGTATACCAATCGCAACCTTCGTTAACCCCAACGGGTTAGAGGGTCGCACCGGTAACGTGTGGAACGGATCGGAAGCATCGGGTAACTACACGCTTCGTACCGCTGGCAACGGCGCAGCTGGTGTTATAACCCAGTCATCATTAGAAGCCTCAACCGTTGATATCGGTTCTGAATTTACCCAGATGATTGTGGTGCAACGGGCATATTCTGCCAGTACCAAAATTATTTCCACCGCCGATCAAATGTTAGAAGAATTGATGCGAACCAAGCGTTAAGTCTAGACCCTAAGTCTGGATAATGTAAAAGCCCGTTCGGCCAAATTGGTCGGCGGGCTTTTTCATGCTTAATATTTACTTACCAAAAAACTATACATCACACTGAAATCTTTCATGTTTTTAGTGTTTCCTTAACGTCCGAGGGTTATTAATGATAATCAAGAACCAAGCGAAACCCGTAGAAACGGAATTTGAAAAAATTATGACCAAGGACGAGCAGAAGAATTCGGTACGCCCTGAGCACGACCAATCAGAACCGCCGGCACAACCAATGAGCATTGATGACCTGCCAGCACCGGGAACCCATCGCTGGATAACCCGGCGCAAAGCCGAAGTAGTGGCCGGTGTCAGGTCTGGCATAATATCACTGGAAGATGCGTGTAAGCGCTACTCGCTTTCGGTTGAGGAATTTCTCTTGTGGCAAACTACGTTGGACCGCCATGGCATTTTGGGCCTGCGCGTCACCCGTTTGCAAGATCTGCGCCCAACTCGCGGTTAAATCTAGGCATATTTGCCTTATTTTTCAGCCGCTTAACCCCAAATTCGGCACCTACACCATTTTATAAAGATTAAACATCCCCTGCCATGCAATGCGGTGAGCCTAAATGGTTGCCCGGCAGGTAGGCTATTTTGACTTTTTTTCCCAATTTCCCATTATTTGTAATTTTTTGCTCAAAATACGGCATTAGCTTGTATGCAAAATGCCTAATAGGCAATTTTTGCCGACTTGTTAACTACTTATTCACCATCAACTCCCTAGCTTAGGGTTTAGCAAAGGGTGGTGGGCGCGTTTGTATTAATTTACGTGTCCGGTGCTCAAACACTGAAACAAAAATAAAAGAAATAATCAGTAATCTTGGGAATAGAGGACGCTCGTGGAAACCCTTCTTCAATCAATTAGAAACTTAGGGCCAATGCGCCTAGCAATCATGGGTGCCGTAGTTATCGGTATGGTTGCTTTTTTCATTTATTTAACCACACGCCTTACCGCACCGCAGATGGCACTGTTGTATGCTGATCTTCAGGGCGCGGACTCGTCCGGCATTGCATCGCAACTTGCAGCGCAAAATATTCCATTTGAATTGCGTGCAGGTGGTGCCGAAATTCATGTTCCTTCCAACCGGGTTGGTGAAATACGCTTGCAAATGGCGGGGCAAGGCCTGCCCAGTGGTGGATCAATTGGTTATGAATTATTCGACAAGCAAAGCGGAATGGGCTCTACCAATTTCCAGCAAAATGTTAATCTTGTGCGCGCACTCGAAGGGGAATTATCGCGCACCATAACAACAATTGATAACGTAAAATCAGCTAGGGTTCACCTAGTGATGCCCAAGCGCGAACTTTTCCAACGTCAGCAATCCCAGCCAAGCGCATCAATTTTCCTCAAGATGAATGGCGCCAACCGCCTTGATGCTGGGCAGGTTTCGGCCGTGCAGCATTTGGTAGCAGCTGCCGTTCCCGGCCTTTCGCCACAAAGCATTTCTATCATTGATGCCAAGGGTGAGCTTCTGGCCCGTGGCTATGAAGGCGACCCCAACTCGCCTGCGATGATTACACAAAGAACCGATGAACGTAAACGCGCGCTTCAGAACAACCTGTCGCAAACAATTGAAAAACTGCTGGAAAAATCTATCGGTTTTGGCAAGGTTCGCGCCGAGGTAACGGCTGACGTTGATTATGACAGAATAAGCACCAACGAAGAGGTCTTTAACCCCGATGGCCAGGTTGTGCTTTCAACCCAGACCCTTGAAACGTCAAATTCCGCCAACGATAAAGAACCGGCCGCGGTAACTGTTGGGAACAACATCCCTGATCCCAACAACATAGCTGGCGACGGCGCCACCAGAAACACGGCTGATTCACGCATTGAAGAAACCGTTAACTACGCAATATCTAAGAAAGTTATCAACCAAATACGTGACACTGGTATAGTAAATCGTTTATCGGTTGCGGTTCTTATTGACGGATCATACGCCTATGATGACAACGGTGATGTTGTTTACCGTGCCAGAACAACGGAAGAAATGGATCTTTTGATGTCATTGGTTCGTGGCGCTATCGGCTACAGCGAAGCCCGCGGTGATGTGGTTGAGGTTGTAAACATGCGCTTTGCCGATACCGAGCCAGAACCTGAAATACCGCTAGATCTGTTCTTTGGCTTTGAAAAACAAGACTTGCTGCGTATCGCCGAAATGCTGGTGCTTACTATTCTTGCCATTCTTGTTATCCTTCTGGTGGTACGCCCGCTTATCAGCCGTGCGTTTGAGGCTCTACCCGCAGCAGCTGGTGCCTTGGCCGAAGGTGGCCGCCTTATCGCTGATCAGGCACAATTGGCGGCTGGCGCACTGGCCGCACCACCGGGTGCAGGTGGCGGTGATGACGACGAATCATTCGATGATTTGATCGATCTTGAACGTGTGGAAGGCCGGGTTAAGGCCTCCAGCGTTAATAAAGTTGGTGAAATTGTTGAAAAACACCCTGATGAAGCGCTATCGATTGTTCGTAGCTGGCTTTATCAGGAAGGTTGAGGCAAAATCTAGGAAATGGCCCGCGTTAAAGACGATTTTAGAAACCTAACAGGCCCGCAAAAAGCGGCCATCTTTATGCTGTCTTTGAGCGAAGATCAGTCAGCAAAAATGTTTGCCATGATGGATGACGAAGAAATCAGGGAACTTTCCCAGATTATGTCATCACTTGGTTCGATCAATTCAAAGGTAGTCGAACGCCTGTTCATTGAATTTGCTGACCAGATTTCTTCGGCAGGTTCGCTTGTTGGTACGTATGAATCAACTGAACGACTTTTGGCCAAAGCATTAGGCACAGACCGCGTTGACCAAATCATGGAAGAACTACGCGGCCCAGCCGGTCGTACCATGTGGGACAAACTGGGTAACGTTAACGAAGCGGTTCTGGCTAATTATCTTAAAAATGAATATCCACAAACGGTTGCGGTGGTTTTATCAAAAATCCGCCCCGACCATGCGGCCAGCGTTTTGGCTATATTGCCGGAAAACTTCTCGATGGAAGTTATCATGCGCATGCTTTCTATGGAATCTGTGCAAAAAGAAATTCTAGATCACGTAGAAAAAACGCTAAGAACTGAATTCATGACCAACCTTGCACGTACCGCACGCCAAGACAGTCATGAAATGATGGCAAATATATTTAACACACTTGATCGCGGTACTGAATCGCGCTTCCTTGCTGCCCTTGAAGAGCGCAATCGTGAATCAGCTGAAAAAATCAAACAGCTTATGTTTACCTTTGATGATCTTATTCGGGTTGATAATGCCGGTGTCCAGATACTTCTTCGTCAGGTGGATAAAGCCCAACTGGCGGTTGCCCTTAAAGGTGGATCAGAAGATGTTAGGGAATTGTTCTTTGCCAATATGTCAGAACGCGCCGCCAAGATTATGCGCGAAGACATGGAAGCAATGGGTGCTGTGCGCCTTAAAGATGTTGATGA
Source organism: Rhodospirillaceae bacterium (assembly GCA_029883045.1). Classification (GTDB taxonomy): domain Bacteria; phylum Pseudomonadota; class Alphaproteobacteria; order Rhodospirillales; family Magnetovibrionaceae; genus DAOVVL01. Next base: position 879 of record JAOUJU010000076.1, on the reverse strand, counting down.
TGCCCAAGCTGGCGTTGTTACAATAGCCAAACAGCTGTCTGATTCAGGTGAAATTGTGATCGCCGGTCAAGGCGAAGAAGAGCAACTTGTTTATTAACAAACGCTATAAAGGCGAACAAAATGATAACGGCGGAAAACATGGCTGGAGCTGAAATAAAAAAGTTTTTGTTCGACAATGACTTTACAGATATAGAGCCAATTGCGCCCGCTCCACAGGCAGAAACACAAGACGAACCGAAAGATAACGAAGAGCCGGAATCTAGTGAAGTGGATGCCATCCAAGAAGAAATAGAGGAGATCATTCCGACATTTAGCAAGGAAGAATTGGACAGAGCTAAAGAAGAAGGTATCCAGCAAGGACGTGATGAAGCGCTAAAAGATCTTGAGGGATCGCTACAACAAAAACTTTCCGAAACCATGCAAACGGTAGAAACAAAACTGGTTGATATTGCCAATGAACAAGCCTTGCAAAATGAAGAAAGAGCTAGAAATGCGGTCGCAATTGCCAGCGTTATGATGCGCAAACTTTTTCCTGCGTTAAATATGAAAAATGCCATGGACGAAATCAATCACATGATTGCGCAGGCAATAAAAAAAACCTCAGGTGGAACAAGTATAGTGTTTCACGTTTCCGACCAGATTAAGGCTGATGTGGAAAAGAAAATATCTGAAATGGCGGAACTTTCCGGACGTGATATTGAATTTAAGGTTGTGGGAAGTAGCGATACAGTTCTGGGCGATTGCAAGATAGAATGGTCGGGTGGTGGCCTAGAAAGAGACCAAAACCAGATGTGGAATGAAATAGATGAAATTATTGAACGAAATATCGGATCTATAGCCTCCCCCAGTGATGATGGCGGCAATAATAACGGTGCCGAA
>JAOUJU010000075.1 GCA_029883045.1 Rhodospirillaceae bacterium | reverse complement strand
GGTGTGTGCGCGATTCAATACTAAAGCGTCCCGTCAAAGACATAGACATTGCCACTCCTAGCAATCCACAAGAAGTGATCAAAGTTCTTGAGCAGGCGGGAGTAAAGGTAATACCTACAGGTCTAGCGCATGGAACCGTAACTGCGATCATAAAAAAACATCATTTTGAAATAACCACACTTCGTATTGATGTTAAAACAGATGGTAGGCGAGCCACTGTTAAATTTACCGATGACTGGACCCAAGATGCGGCGCGGCGTGATTTTACCATCAACACCATGTCAGCAAACGATATGGGTGACATTTTTGATCCGTATGATGGATTGGAAGATTTAGCCAAAGGCAAAGTGCGTTTTGTTGGCGCAGCCGAAAGCCGCATTAACGAAGATGTTTTGCGAATGCTTAGGTTTTTTCGTTTTTATGCCGAGTACGGCAGGCCACCCATTGATGCCGAGGCAATGATTGCCTGTCGCAAGCTAAGACATCGTCTAGGGGAACTTTCGGGCGAACGCATAAGGGGTGAGCTTTTTCGAATTTTAATGGCGCCAAATCCTGCGGATATTTTTGCCCTGATGCGTTCCGAAAAAATACTGGATCATATATTGCCCGAAGCAGGAGACGTTGGCAGGTTGCGTGCGTTGGCGTGGCTGGTTGAGCGCGGTATAATGCTAAGCGATATTAACACCGACCCTGTTCGTCGCCTCGGCGCATTGATAAAACCCGGAACCAACACACAGGAAATAAAAAATATTTGTTCGCGTCTTAAGTTTTCAAAGCGTGAGAGTGGTCATCTTGTGGCAATCGCTAGCTCGGAAAATGTAAATGACACGGCGCTTACAATAAATAGCGCGTCTAGCGAAAAGGATATACGCCGTGCGTGTTATTTACTGGGCAAGGACATAGTCATGGATAAAGCCCTAATTGAATGGGCTGGCGAAATTTCTATTACCCCCCATCAGCAGCCCGGAAAAACAGATAAATGGAAAAATATTTTATCTGCGATTACTTCTTGGCAGGTTGTTCGATTCCCCCTAAAGGGGCGTCATGGACTTGATTTTGGTTTAAAACAAGGGCCAGAACTGGGCCTAGCTTTAAAAAAAGTTGAACAGTGGTGGATGGATCAAGACTTTCGCCCAGATTTAAATACCTGCCTAGAACGCTTGCGTGATGAAAGCGCCCCTGCCAGCGATCATCCCTCAACCATCTAAAATCAATTAATTTATTGTTGATTAAGGCATTAATTGCCCAAAACAGCTGCCCCCCGTATGGGTAGATACATCCCCCACCACATAGTAGTAGCAAATACAATTTTTCTTTGTATAGTTATATTTACTGTATAAAAATAATAATTATGACTTTCCTTAACGCACATTACATGAATATTACTTAAACGTTATATAATAATTAACTAATATTACTTGCACGGCGCTAGGATTGTTCAATAGGGGGAGCATCGGCCATATGGTCAAGGACAGCTCGACGAAAAGATCAATTCCGTGGATACGCCTAAGCATGCTTATGGTGTTTGTGGGTGCAATAATTGTAATCGCAGCGCAGGTGCTTGATCAAAAACTTCATTATGTGGGCGAGGACGTGGTCCCTGGACCGATTGTGCCCGGTACCCAATACCCGGATGAAAAATTCACTGGTATCGACGTTCCCCAGCCCATTAATTTTTCCCACAAAATCCATGCTGGCGACAACGAAATCAACTGCATGTTTTGCCATACCTATGCAAGGCGCTCCAAGGTTTCGGGCATCCCGCCCCTTTCTAAATGCATGGGGTGTCATACCGTAATAGCCACCGATAAACCGGAAATACAAAAACTGACCGCCATGTGGGAAAAAGGCGAAAGCCCCAAATGGAACAAGGTACATGACCTGCCAGACTTTGTTCACTTTACCCACCAGCGCCATCTGAAACGTTTTTTGTTTGATAACGAGGAACTAGACGTATCTGACGCCAAGCGCGTGTGTTCCATGTGTCATGGCGATATTGCCGAAATGACTGTGGCTAAAAAATCGCGGCCCCTAACCATGGGCTTTTGTATTCGCTGTCACGAGGCCAACGAAGGCCCATCTGACTGCACCAAATGTCACAAGTAAAATCTGGAGAGATAAAAACCATGAGCCAGAGCAAACTTGATCGTAGACAATTCCTCAAAGGGCTTGGCCTTGGCGGAGCGGGCGTGGCGCTGGCTGGGTGCGACCTTCCTTCGTATGTTACGCTCGAACAAGGCGAAGAAAATGTTATTTCCTATCTTGCACCTGATGAATATGTGATTCCCGGTGTTGGCGTATGGTATGCGTCGACCTGTCTGGGATGCGCTGGCGGATGTTCAATACATGGACGGGTGCGCGAGGGGCGCGTTCTAAAGCTAGAAGGCAACCCAGATTCTAGTGTTAACATGGGCCGGCTTTGCCAAATGGGCCAAGCAACCTTACAAAGCCATTTCAACCCCGACCGCATAGCTAACCCACTGGTTCGTAAAAATGGATCATTGGTTGAGGCCAGCTGGGATGACGCACTTTCACTAATAAATGAAAAAGCTAATTCAGGTAAAGCCGCATGGGCAACGGGCGCCATCAGCGGCCATCAAAGGGTTGTGGTTGAAACCCATCTTAGTGCAATTGGCGGCTCTAACCATTACGCCATTGAACAAATAAACGCTAATGTCTGGCAAACAGCATGCGGCGATATTATTGGTGATCCCAACCCCGAGATACATCTTGATAAGGCAAAGGTTATTTTCTCGCTCGGTGCTGATTTCTTGGCAACGTTTATTTCGCCCGTTCATTTTGCTGCACATTATGGTGAATTTCGTAGCGTCCCGCGTGGCACCCTCATACAGGCAGAACCCGCTATGTCACTTACGGGCGGTAATGCCGATCATTGGGTCGGAATAAAACCCGGAACAGAAACATCGCTTGCTTTGGGCGTAGCCAATGCCCTGATGAACAAACACGGTATTTCAGGCAGTGGTATTTCAAACGCAACAAAATCGCTTATCAATGAACATGATCCGGCAACAGCCGCCAGCATTTGTGATGTTCCAGCAGATAGAATTGAAAAAATAGCCGCATCATTGGCAGCAAATAGTCCCAGTATCGTTTTAGCTGGTGGAACTGCCACTGCCAATGCAAACGGTTATTCGGCAGCCGCCGCAGCATTAATGTTGAACCAAATATTGGGCAACATCGGGGTCACCATTACGTCGGGGCGCGAACTTGCATATCCCCAGCTTGGTTTAATTGAAGGCAACAGCGCCAACCTAAAAGATTTGGCTGTTGACGCCAACAAGGGCAAAATTGATGTCTTGTTCGTATCTGGTACAAACCCTCTTTTCCTTGCACCTAAATCTATAAAAATGGATGAGGGATGGAATAAAATTGGTTTTAAAGTTGTGCTTTCTTCCATGTTGGATGAAACGGCAAGTGCTGCCGATGTGGTTTTACCCTTGGCATCATCGCTAGAAGATTGGGGCAGCCACATTCCGGCCTATAGTACAGGAACGCGTAATCTGGCCCTGCAACAGCCATTAATGGAACCGGTATTCAGCAACACGCGTGGCTTTGGTGATGTGGTTTTGGGCCTAGCGAAGCAAGCGGGTGCGCCGGGGTTGGATGAATATGATGATTATTATGGCTATCTACGTAGCGCCATAAGCGTTCTTAAGAAAACCGATAGCGAAAAAGAATGGAACAGTTTCTTGATGGCGGGTCAAACCCCAGTTCCATCGCTTGGGCGTAAACTTTCTTATATCGATGGCAAAATATCACAAACAGCAAATACCGCCACCGATGGAGGCTTGACGTTAATTGCCAGCGCAAGAATGGGTATGTGGGATGGGCGGGGTGCCAACCTTCCGTGGTTACAAGAATCACCTGACCAAATTTCCAAAGTAGTATGGGATTCATGGGCAGAGCTTCACCCCAAAACTGCCAAGTCACTTGGTATTAAAGATGGTGATTACGTAACCATTAAATCATCGAACGGGGAAATAACCACGCGTGCATTTATTTACAAAGGCATTCATCCCGGTGCCATCGCCGTTCCTATTGGGCGCGGCCATAGTGCGCTTGGGCGCTACGCAAAAAACAATGGCGTAAACCCGCTTTTTATTCTTGACGGTGGGGTTGACGCTAAAACTGGTGAAATTGCAACCGCGGCAACCCGAGTTGAAGTTAAAAATGCCGGAAAAAACAAACCTCTTGCCAAGTTGATGGAAATTGATCGTCAACACGGGCGTAAACTTGTTGCCACAATAAGCGCCGATAAACAGCGCATCACTGAAGGAGGGACCTGATCAATGTCATCTCTATTCGGAAATATATTAAAAGGCTGGACCGATTACACCAAAGGCATCGAAGAAGGTGGCCACCACAAGTATGAACACATGTGGGGAATGGTTATAGATCTTGATAAATGCACTGGGTGCAATGCTTGTTCGGTGGCATGCTATGCAGAAAACAACATAGCTACCGTCGGCGAAGAAAAATACAAAGCGCGCCAATCAATGCAGTGGCTTCGGGTGGAGCGCTATTTTGATGAGCCCGACATTGACCCCGGCGCAATAGATGATGAAAACGCAATGCAAGAACGCGGCGCTTCTTTTTTGCCGATGATGTGTCAGCAATGCAATGCCGCAACTTGCGAGCCAGTTTGCCCAGTAGCGGCAACTTACCACACGCCAGATGGCCTTAATGCCCAAATTTACAATCGTTGTATCGGTTCGCGTTATTGTGCCAACAACTGCCCATACCGTTTGCGGGTATTTAATTTTTATTCCTACACCGATGAAGACGGTGCGTGGCCCGAACCGATGAAGCAACAGCTTAATCCAGATATTACCGTGCGCGAAAAAGGTGTGATGGAAAAATGCACTTTCTGTATTCAGCGTATTCGTGCCGCCAAGGACAAGGCAAAAATGGAAAACCGCAAAGTCAAAGATGACGAAGTAAAAACTGCTTGCCAGCAAACCTGCCCAACCCAAGCAATTATGTTTGGCGATTTGTTAAATTCCGAAAGCAAAGTAACCCAAGCATGGGAACGCCAACAGGTAAAACTTGGCAAATATAAACAAGACAGAGAAAACCCAAAATTAAGGGGATACCGCGTGTTTGAGGAACTGAACACCGATCCTAGCGTCCTTTATCTTGAACGTGTGCGGGAGGAATAAACCATGAGCGAAGCCGCACTAAAACACCTGAGCGAAACCCAGACCAAAGATATTGACGAAAATATCGCTTGGGCCAAAATCAACCAAGACGTTCTGCGTTCAATGGAAAACCCACGGCGTGGCTATTGGATTGCCATGGCCATTTCTGTGGCCCTGTTCAGCGTGATGATTTATGCCGAAGTTTACCAATATATGTACGGCATGGGCGCGGCGTTGCTTAATACTTCACATATGTGGGATTTGTATATTTCCACCTTTGTTTTTTGGATCGGGATGAGCCATTCCGGCACCCTTCTTTCGGCTATTTTGCACCTAGTTCATGCCGATTGGCGTAAACCCATTTATCGTTTTGCCGAAGCTATGACCACTTTTTCGTTAATGACGGCGGGAATTTTTCCGGTGATACATTTAGGACGGGTTTGGAACTTTTACTGGGTTATGCCATACATGACCGATCGCGGCATTTGGCCCAATTTCAGATCGCCACTAATTTGGGACGCGTTTGCCATCACCACTTATCTTACGTCATCTGTATTGTTTCTTTATATTGGCATGATTCCCGATTTGGCGATTTGCCGCGACAACACAAAAGGATGGCGTAAAAAACTTTATACCTGGCTATCGCTTGGTTGGCACGGCGATGACAGGCAATGGCGCAATTTCCGCATCACATACCTGATGATTGCGTGCTTCCTTATACCGCTAGCGGTTTCTGTACATTCAATCGTGTCGATGGATTTTGCCATGGCCATTATGCCGGGCTGGCATGTAACCACCTTCCCACCATATTTCGTGGCAGGTGCGCTTTATTCCGGATGTGCCGCAATTATTACGCTATTTATTTTACTCAGGTATTTTTTCAAGTTTGAAGAATACATGACGTTCCCTATTTTGGATAAGGTCTGTAAACTAACCTTTGTTATTGCCATGGTTTGGACATACCTAAACTTGGTTGAATTTGCTTCAGTTTGGTATGGCCACGATATTCCATCCAAAGAGGTTCTTCTGGCCAAGGCCTTTGGCCCGTACGCACCGTTCTTCTGGGGAATGATCGCATTTGGTATGTTCTTGCCGTTCACGCTGTTGTCCAAGTGGGCTAGGCGCAACATGAAATTCCTGTTCGTTGTATCAGTGTTGCTTAACGTCGGTATGTGGTTAGAACGCTGGATGATTGTCACGCCCACCCTTTCCCTAGGTTACCATCCATGGGGCTGGAACATAATGTGGCCCGGCTGGGTTGAGTGGGCAATGGTTGGCGGCAGCTTTGGCTGGTTTGGAATGCTGTTTCTTATTTTTGTAAAAGTATTTCCTTGTGTTTCCATGTACGAGGTCAAGGAAATGGTCTTCCACAGGAAGCGTACCATTTATGAAGATGTCGACGAAATGATGGTTCTGCACAAAGGTGCACCAACCGCTGCCGAGGCCGGCTCGACAAATAATGGGGGGTCTTAAAAATGGCAAACCATAGAAAACAGAACCACCGTATATTTGGGCTTTTTGCTGATTTTGAGCAAGCGTTTGAGGTAATAGCTGGTATTCGCCGTTACGAAGTGCCTGGCATTACGGTTGATGACGTGCGCATCAAATCACCGATTGAACATCCCGAAATTGAAGACATCTTAGGCGAACGTCCAACCAACATTCCAAAATTTGCTTTTGTTGGTGGGTTATTCGGTCTGGTATTTGGGTTTTTCTTTCTGGCTGGTGCGCAAGCCAACTTCACCGTACAGCCCCAAGGCGGAAAACCGGTAATTACAATTCCGTCAAATTTGGTTTTAGCTTATGAAATGCTTATTTTATTTGGCGTGTTGGCAACCCTTGCTGGGTTTATTATAGGCGCCCGATTAATGCGTAAACGTGGGCCTTTTTACAACCACGCAGTTAGCCTTGATCAAATTGGTATTGTGGTTGAAAGAATCGACGATACCCAGCGCCAACAGGTTCGCGACCTGTTTGCAAGGCACCGGGTAATTGATGTTTTTGAGGAGACCGTGTGATGAAAGCTCCTTTAAAATTATTATTGCTTAGCGTTTTAGTAATAACATTTTCTGCCGGAAACGCTAACGCGTGGCCGTGGTCAAAAGATATGGTTAATCAGGTTTCCATAAAGCCACAGGAAAAAACTACTCCTTACCCTTCTCGTTCGGTTCCAACCATCGGCATTGCAACCGAATATGCCGATCGTGACGCGACCGAAGAAATTGCAAACCCCATAGCGCTCAGCCAAGAATCGCTTACCAAAGGCAGGGTGCTTTTTAGAATCTATTGTGCTGGATGCCATGGTCTTACGGGGCGCGCCGAAAGCCCGGTATCAGAAAAAATTGGTGCACCCGATTTAACTGACCCAGATTTTGTTGGTGATTTTACCGATGGATGGATTTTCGGAACCATTACATTTGGTGGTGCACTTATGCCGCCCTATGGTCGGGCTGGCGACATGAACGGCGAATTGCGCGGATCAAACGACCTATCAGTCGAAGAACGCTGGCATGTGGTCAACTATGTAAGGCACCAACTGGCAAAAGACGCCAGCATGGCCCAAGCCATGCAAAAGCCGAAGGAGGAATGATGTAATGGAAGATTTTGGTAGCTGGTCCGTACTGACAACTAATTTTCTTATCGTTCTTTATATGGCGCTATGTGGCGCTTTGTTTCCGGTTATTTTGCACCTTGCTGGTGGCAAATGGCGCATGCAAATACGCTTTCTTTCTGGTGCTGTTACCGTACTGTTCCCGATTGCCTTTATCTTGCTTGTCATATTATTAAT
>JAOUJU010000387.1 GCA_029883045.1 Rhodospirillaceae bacterium | reverse complement strand
CAGAAGGTTAAAGCGTTTCAGCCTCATTGCGCCCCTAAGCCGCCAGACCCGACCTGTTTAAAATCCCCGGTTAGCCGTCCCCGGCCACGTAAAAAGAAAAGGCCGCACACGATATGACGCTAGGCCAATTCGTCGCCGCCGCCATGTTGCGCCCCGATTTATACGACCGGGAAATGATTGCAGAATATATTCCGGCCGACGTGACGCCAGACCAGTTGCGTTTCACGACCGACCCGGAAAGTTCTTGCGTGTGGGTTGAGCCATGCTAGCCGATTATAATCGCCGTCAAGACGAACCTTTTAGCAAGCCTATTTTAAATAGTTTTTATGGTGATTTGTCCCGGGGCCTAGAGCGGGCCTATTCTGAAAAGTGGCCGACAGACCGCCCCGGGGCAAATCGTTTTTTATTGGATTTCCACGATGAATACGTCGGGACGTTCGAGTTACCGCTCGGGGCCGATGATGCTGAAATTCGCTTTTATGCCGACGATATGGCCCGGCGTTGTCGGGTGCATCGCGGCCGACCGAATAACCCGGGCGGCGGTCTAGAGGTCATGCGCCAGTTGTGCGCCCGGGCCGATATAAAACCCCCGAACCCCCGGAAGTTTCCCGAGGCATCGCAGTTGGCCCGGTTACGGTGTCCGATATGGTGGCGGCGGCGGTTGCGGGTGATGATGGCCAAAAAAACCGAGCGGGCCTATATCGCCGCCGGGTTAGTGCATCGTAAAGCGCAAAAATATATTTCTAATGATAGCGTCGAGCGACTACGTCAACGCCATTTGGCCAATGTTAAATTACTTGGGTCATTGATTGCGACGAATGAGGACGGATACGAAATGACCTTGCTCGACGCCCAAGAAAAAAGCGTGGCGAATCCGCGCATCAGGCGCAACGAGTTAATGTGCCGTTTAGCAGGTTTTGAAACGGTGGCCAATGAGTTAAACCATGCCGCCGAATTTTACACCGTAACGACCCCGTCCCGATTTCATGCCCGCATGGGTAAAACCGGGCGCAAAAATAAAAAGCACGACGGCTCGACCCCGAAAGAGGGACAGGCTTATTTATGCAAAATATGGGCGCGAATCCGGGCAAAGCTAGCCCGGGACGGCGTCGAGTACTACGGGTTCAGAATTGCCGAGCCGCACCACGACGCCACGCCGCATTGGCATATTTTGATTTGGACGGCCCCAGAGAATCGTTTTTATCTCAATATGATTATCAGGCGTTACGCGCTCGAGGAATCCCCGACCGAGTTCGGGGCGAGTGCGCACCGGGTCAAGCTGGAATCTATCGACCCGGCCCGAGGGTCGGCGGTGGCCTATGTCGCTAAATACATTTCCAAAAATATCGACGGTTACGGGCTGGACGGTGAGGAAGTCGCCGCCGCCGGGCGTGTCCGGGCGTGGGCGTCAACGTGGGGCATAAGACAGTTTCAGCAGTTGGGCGGGCCGCCCGTTGGCGTGTGGCGTGAATTGCGCCGCATTGAGACTAGCATCGAGGAATCGCTCGGCTTATTAAGTAGCATCGTTGAGTCGGCCGATAACGGCGACTTTGCGGGTTATATACGCGGGCAAGGTGGCCCGACGGTTAAGCGTGATGATTGCACTATTCAATTAGAAAAAATTCAAACAGGCGAGGCGGGCCAGTATGGTGATGTGATGGCCCCGAGAACGGTCGGGGTGTCTTTTGGCCCCGTCGTGATTTTGACCCGGTTGCATGAGTGGAAAATCGGCAAACAAACAGAAACGGCCCCCCCTTGGAGTTCTGTCAATAACTGTACGCCAGCCCCGGCGGCGTTATTGACAGAATTAGAAATTTTGACGCCCCCGGCTGAATTTGGGGCAAGAAAACCCGACCAGATAACCCCGGAATATTATCAATTATTCACAGAGCGACAAAAAAAACGCTGGATTGATGAAGGGCCGCCCGAAATGTTTAATAAAAGAGGTGTTTATGAATAGTGAAGCGAGAAAAGCACGATTGTTGATGCTTAAATTAAAGGCCC
>JAOUJU010000386.1 GCA_029883045.1 Rhodospirillaceae bacterium | reverse complement strand
CAACAGGCAACGCCGCCGATATGGTTGGCGTTTCATTAATTGGCGGTAAATTTGCAATTACTTTATTTTGCAATGAATCTGGGTTTGGCAAAACATCAGGTTCAGGTTCTATGGGCTCTGCTAGCCCAATGGTCTGCGGTGCGGCTTCAGCGGTTTGCTCAGGCGTACTTTCTTCGGCAACGGGTTGCGTTTCTTCAATCGGCTGAGGTTTTTCAGCTTCCGCTACCACGCTAGGTGGGGATTCTTCAATCGGCTGAGGTTTTTCAGCTTCCGCCACCACGCTAGGTGGAGCTTCTTCAATCGGCTGAGGTTTTTCAGCTTCTTCCACTACTTCTACCACTTCTGGTTTTTTCTCCGCATCACTTGTTTCAGCTATTGTTGGGCGTGGTTGCGGAATAAGCGGTGTTGCAGGCGAATTTTCATTTTGTGCAATGGTTTCTATAATTTCAACATTTTTAGCAACTACAGGCTCGGTATTTATGGGCTCATCATCAGCAATGGTGGCTTGTGGTTTTGCTTCAGCAATCTCTTCTTGTGCTGGCGGGGTGACGCGTGCTGCCCATTCCTCTGCCGGTGCTTGCGGTGCAGAAGATAAAGCGGCGGGGTTGTTTCTGGATTTTTCTGCAAGCTGCGAGCGAACTGAAATCAGGTAATGCGCAATGTCGTAATACCCACGGTCAACTGCTATATCAACTGCCTGCATCCCCAAAGGGTTAACCGCCTCAACGTTGGCACCGCCTTCGATCGCAGCGCGAACACCGGGCAGGTCATTTTTATCTACTGCCATAAAAAGAACCTTGGTGGCGTATTCACTTTCAGCTTGCGTCTGGGCATAGGGCGAAGTCGCGCCAAGGGCAAACACAAGCATCATCGCCCAAAGCATTTGCTGGGCAACGGTATAAAAACCACTGGGCATGTTTTTTATGGCTATGGTCATTTCCTCAAGCTTTTTACCGGGGATTTTTCCCGGATTTTTCCCAATACTTTTCTATGGGTTATCATTATTATATAACCCATAATTGTAATTTAGCCGATTTTACCCCTCGTGCCACCTCGACACAGATAAACCACTCTACGCGCTTGATATTTAAGTCTTCGTTTATAAGGATCCAACCCAATGGGCAATTTTACCACCATTTTACGCAATACTTTTATGGCTTTTGTGGCCGCTTTTCTTTTTGGGGCTACAGCGTCGGCCGAAAGTATCCAGATTTCAGATAAAAATGGCCTAAAACTGAACGCCAACCTTGTTCTGGCTGATAATAAGTCTTTTTCAGATGGTATTGTTCTTATTACCCACGGAACCCTAGCGCACAATAAAATGGAAATAATTGTTTCCATGCAGGATCTTTTGGCCGAGCGCGGTATAAGCTCGTTGGCGCATTCTTTGTCTTTGGGCCTAAGCGACAGAACCGCAATGTATGATTGCGCCGTCCCCCATACCCATAAAAATACTGATTTTCTTGAAGAAATATCATTATGGCTCGATTGGTTGGAGCAAAAAGGCGCCACCAATATAACCATTGCCGGTCATTCGCGTGGCGGAAACCAAGTTGCGTGGTATGCGGGCGAAAAAGACCGTTCATCCATTTCAAGGGTAATTTTGGTGGCTCCGGGCACATGGAACGCCGATAGGGCAGCAAAAGGTTTCGAAAAATCACACAAAGCCAAACTGCACACCGTGTTGGCAAGGGCTGAAAAAATGCTCAACGAAGGAAAGGGCGGGGATTTGATGAAGGGTGTCGGCATACTTTATTGCCCCGGTGCCGACGTAAGTGCCGAAAGCTTTATTAGCTATTACAACAATGATATGCGCCGCGACACCCCAACGGTTATCCCAAAAATTGCCAAACCCACTTTGTTGGTTATAGCCAGTGAGGATACGGTCAATCCGCTAATGCACGATGCGGCCAAACCGTTTGTGCAATCAGGAAAAATCGAAATTGCTGTGGTTGATGGTGCTGGGCATTTTTTCCGCGATCTTTACGCCGATGACCTTGCCGATGCCAT
>JAOUJU010000074.1 GCA_029883045.1 Rhodospirillaceae bacterium | reverse complement strand
CAACAATCCCTCTTGTGGGGAAAGCCCGGCTATGCCCGCCATCAAGACGCCACGGGTCATTGGGTCAACCGGTGGTTCTGCGCGCTTGCTCTCGCCCTGCACTATTTCAAAAATAGTCGCGGCGATTCCTTGGCTAAGTGATGTTAATAATCTTTGATCGCCCAAGTCCCATTCTTTTCTGGAACCATCAACCCCTTGAGAGTGGGTGGCGATGACTTGCCCCGCAGGGTCGCTTAAAACCCACCTGATAATTACCGCATAGCGAACCCGCGGGTCGTTTTTAATAATTTCCGCATTGCCTGAAAGTACATAAATGTTTTTATCAATTGTGCTATTTAAGCTGCTGTCACTTTTATGGGGTAAATTAACATTTATAGCCAAAGGTTGGGTGCTAGATTTAATTCCCACCCGCTCCAACTGTTCGGCGACCGAGCTTGCAATTAGTTTTCCCATTGGCCGGGTTGTGCCCAGTGGTTGCATAACCCTTACTTCAGCTGCTGCATTTTCAAGGTTTGAATAATAAACGTCCCACCTTGTGGCTGGCGGTTTGCTTTGTTCTTTTTCTTCCCTAGTTTGTGGGCTAGATGGCAGAACAAGATTTCCCGCACTAGTGTATGGGGAAAATATTTTATTTGCTGGTGTGCATGCCGAAAACATGGTGACGGCCAAAACTGATGCGATAAAAACAATATGACCTTTGCGCCATAATTGTTTTTTCCCGTATTTGTTTTTTGCCCCCAAGCGATCCATAAATACCTTTTTCATTCACATATCATTATGGCAGACAAAATACGGCCGTAATCTTTTTCGTCGCGGTGGGTGGCGCGACGATAGCTGAAAAAACTTTTTTCATCTGCATATGTATCTAGCCCAGTGTTTTTGCTTTTTTCAATTTTGTATTCATTTAATTGGGTCAAAACAAAATCTGGCAGGGAAAACATCCAGCGGTCATTATTTTTAGATGGTATAAAAAATTCTTCCCCGTTTGCGCCAATGCTTTTTATAACCGCATCACGAACATCATTACCAACTTCGTAGTTTTGTTGCCCAATGGTTGGGCCAATTACCGCAACAGTTGTGGATGGGTCCGCACCCAAGGCGGTCATTGCCTTAACCGTGTTTCCTACTACGCCGGCAACCGCACCTTTCCACCCTGCATGCAAAGCACCGATTACACCGTTTTTTACATCTGCCAACAATACCGGTGCGCAATCAGCGGTAAGTATCCCAAGGGCGACGCCTGAAACATTGCTGACCAATGCATCGGCCTTTGGTGGTGCAGCAGAAAATTCAGTACGCCAATTTTCGCCAACGGTTATTACATTTGGCGAATGAATCTGATAGCAGGTAAAAAGTTCACCCCGGCCTAAAGCGCCCATAGCCAGCGCGCGATTTTTTTTCACATTTTCAGGATCATCGTTTGAACCGGGCCCACAATTAAGGCCGGAATAAATACCGCTACTTACCCCACCATCACGGGCAAAAAACCCATGCACAATAGACCCGCCATTAAGCAGGGGATGGGTAATTGCGCGAACAGGGTTATTTGTATCCATTGTTTGCCAGTATGCGCCCATGGCCCGGTTTTGTTCAATAGTTGTGGCAATTATTGCTTAGGCTGTGGTTGCTAAAGATATTAAGCCGACCAGGGCGGAACCCCTAGGCCGGGGCTGGCAAGGCACATAACCTTGAATAATGTTCCCATTTGTTCGGCCTCTACCAAGCGGGCGTAGGCTTCTTCTATTTCTTCAACTTGTTGGGCTGAAGCATTTAGCATCAAACGATCCGCTCGCTGGCGCAAACCCAAACGGGCAAGAAACGCCCCTTGCGGGACCGGACCCATTACATTTACACCTAGCTTTTGCGCCACATCGCCCAGCGTTGCAAAATCAACGTGGGCGGTGATATCAACATTGCCGGGATCTGCAAGTGCATCAAAATATGAATGGTTTTTAATTGCCTGCAAGGTATCGCCGATACCGCGTTCAATGTGGCCGTAATCAATTATCAAGGCAGCACCGCCAAATTTTGATATTCTTTGTGCAATCGAGCTAATAATTTTTTCACCCATTGGTGAATGTTCAAAAATTGCCCCAACCGGTGCATTCCGCAGGTCGGGCGGAATTATGCTTTCATCATCTAATTTTTTACCTTTTTCCGCCGGGGCGTAAATTAGCGCACCCGCTTCATCATCCCAGTCAATAACGCGCACGTGCCAACCGATGGTTGATTTTTCATACTGATCAATCGGTAGGGCATCAAAAAATTCATTGGCGATTACAATAAGCGGGCCATCATTTACTTCATCAAAACTATCGCGCCATGCCGGCATCCGAATTTCAGGTGATAACAGATTTTTTTTCTGCATCTCGCGCAGCACCGGACTAGTTTCAACAAAAGTAATACGCAGCGCATCTTCAAATGCTTCTAGCGCGCTGGCCGCCCGAGTGCAGTCAGCCATCAAGGTTCCGCGTCCAGGGCCCAGTTCAACCAAATTTATATTTTCAGGCCCCCCCATTCCCTGCCATACAACTGCGGCCCAGATGCCAATTATTTCACCAAACATCTGGGTTATTTCAGGTGCGGTTATGAAATCGCCATCTTCACCGAATGGGTCTTGTTTCATGTAATAACCAAATTCAGGGTGCGCCAAAGCCAATTCCATATAACGCGAAATCGTTATGGGCCCATCGTTTTCTATTTCATTTTTAATTATGTCTTGTAAGGCTGTCATCATTTTACCTGAGATTTTTTAAACCCATAATAAATTAACCACGCCCCGCCAATCCACATGGGTGCCGATAGCCACTGGCCCATGGTTGTGCCACCGAACAAAAACCCAAGCTGGATATCTGGTTCGCGAAATAGCTCGGCTATAGATCTAGCGATACCATAACCAATTAGGAATACCCCGGCCAAAACACCTGTGCGTTGTCTGATTTTTTCATTACGAAAAAGCAGATAAAGAATTATCAATAACACCAATCCTTCAAGCGCTGATTCATAAAGCTGGCTAGGGTGCCTTGGCACATTTCCGCCGCCAGGAAAAACCACCCCCCAAGAAACATCGGTCGGGCGACCATAAAGTTCAGCGTTGATAAAGTTGGCTATGCGCCCAAGCAAAAGCCCGATGGGGGCAGCCGTTGCCACCATATCAAAAAACCTAAGGGCATCAATTTTGCGCTGACGACAAAACCAAAAAGTCGCGAGCGCAACCCCAAGCAAGCCACCATGAAACGACATTCCGCCCTGCCATACCTGCAAAATTTGTGATGGGTTGGCCGAATAGTATTCAAAATTATAAAACAATACATAACCGATGCGCCCACCTAGCACGACCGCAAGTATTGCCCATACCAGAAAATCATCGACATCATCGCGGCTGACTGATGCCGGGGCTTGGGCTGCCATCCACACCATATAACGCCAACCCAACAGCAGCCCCGCAATATATGCTAGCGAATACCACCTAACTGCCAATGGGCCTAGTTCAAACAAAATCGGATCTATTGTAGGAAAGGCAATCGAGAACATCATGCTTAATGGTCTTTCTTAAATTAGCTTTGTTTGGGGCGTTGCATTTACGCGTTTAACGATAAGGATCATTGGAGCCAAGAAAATCATTAACATATGAACGGATACCGTCTTCTAGTTCGGTAAATTCTTTTTTATATCCAGCCTTCCTAAGGTTTAACGTATTAGCTTGAGTAAAATACTGGTACTTGTCACGAATATCCATCGGTGTGGGAATGAATTTAATTTTTGGTTTTTTGTTCAACGCCTCAAATACGGCTACGGTTAAATCTCGAAATGAGCGTGACTTGCCAGTACCCACATTAAAAATTCCGGAAACAATTTCATTGTCCAGCAACCACATCATAACATCAACGCAGTCATCAATGTATATAAAGTCACGCATCTGCCCACCGTCAGAATAATCTGGATGGTGTGATTTAAATAACTTTGCTTCAACCCCCGCAACGGCATCGGGGTATAGTTTGTTTACGACCGAACGCATTGCGCCTTTGTGGTATTCATTGGGTCCATAAACATTAAAAAATTTCAAACCCGCCCACTGTGGCGGGTGGGCATCGCCACCCGAAGTCATGCGCGCAACGCGGCGATCAAAAAGATGCTTGCTCCAACCATAGGGATTTAGCGGTTTCAGTTTGGCCAGCGCATCTAATGCGTTATCATCGTCAAAACCGTTTTCACCATCGCCATAGGTTGCGGCGCTAGAGGCGTAAATAAAACGCGTTTGGTGGGCGGTGCACCATTTCCACAAATCGAGCGAAAGCTGGAAATTATTTTCAATTATCAAATCAACATTTTTTTCGGTGGTGGCTGATATTGCCCCCATGTGAAATATCGCTTTAATATTGGTTGAGTTATCTTCCAAAAAATCCAACGTATCATCGGGGTGGACTATGTCGCACAGTTCGCGCTTGGCTAGGTTTTTCCATTTATCCTGATCGCGCAGACGGTCAATTACCGCAATTTTTGCATCACCGCGTTTTTCCAACGCCGCAACAATGTTTGATCCTATAAAACCAGCACCCCCGGTTACCACATACATTTAAAAAAACCCCTTTGATTTAACTGTAATTATTTATAAGGCGCACCGAGCATGACCGCAAGCAGTGGTGCTTTGACCTGAGAGCCCATAAGCCCCATAATATGGGCTAAATAATGACCGCTTTAAACAAGGGATAATTTGCCATGCAAACATCAAACAAGTTTCTCGACGATCTGGCCAAAATGGCCAACGGGGCAGCGTCTGCCGTTACCGGGGTAAAGGGCGATATTGAAGGCATGGCTAGGCGCAGGCTGGAAAAAATGCTGGCCGAGCAAAGCCTAGTAAGCCGCGATGAATTTGATGCGGTCAAGGCCATGGCCGCTAAGGCACGTTCAGAGCAAGAAAAGCTGGAAAAAAGGGTTAGCGAACTAGAGGCCATGCTGGGGTCCGGCAATAAGCAAAATAAGGCCAAACCTGGCACAAAAAAATAAGGCTAACGAACAGCAAAATATTGCCGATTCGCACAATTTTTTTGCACTTAACAACAATTTATCGACCATAACATAGCAGATTACGGCTAGTTTTTGTCATTTGCCTCGCGTTGCGACTCGGCAGAATCCCTGTTTATCCACATAAATCAGCAACTAAAGCGCCCTCTTCCCTTGCGGGGGGCCTCTGCGTATGCACACTAGAGATAGTATTTAAAACTGAATGTGACACCACATCTCGCATATAAATCACAGTCAGTCTGAGTTGAATTTAAGGGAACCCAAGCTAATGTCAGCAAACCTGAGGGCCGCAGACAATCATTTCAATCATCCGATTGATGCGATTGAGCACACCATAAGCCATTACGAATGGCCGATGGACCGCACCAGTGATGCTGAAATGACGGTGCAGTTACCGGGGCGGTGGAGCGATTATTCCCTTTTTATTAATTGGAGCGAAAACGCCCAAGCCATTCAATTTACTTGTGCCTTTGATATGCGGGTTCAAAAAGACAGGCGGGCGCAACTGTATGAACTTTTAGCCCTGATAAATGAACAATTATGGCTAGGCCATTTCACTGTTTGGTCAGAAGACGGAATGCCGATGTTTCGCCATTCATTGCCGCTAAAGGGTTCTAACGGAATTTCGCCAGAACAGGTGGCGGACGTAGTCGAAACCGCACTGTACGAATGTGAACGTTTTTTTCCTGCCTTCCAGTACGTCATCTGGGGCGGGCGAACGGCGGTTGATGCGGTTCAGGCGGCAATGATAGAAACCGTGGGCGAAGCCTGAGCCTAATCAGCTAAAAATTTAAAAGAGGTATTTTCTAATGGCGAAGCTGCTACTTGTCGGATGCGGCAAAATGGGTGGTGCGCTTATCCGCGGATGGATTAAAAGCGGAACAGCCATAGCCGACATAACAATCGTTGAGCCAGACGCCAATATGGCGGATTTGGTGTTTTCCGATTTTGCTATAAAGCCCATTCCATCATTTAACGACTTAGAAAAAAAATATTCACCTGATTATGTATTTCTGGCGGTTAAGCCACAGAATGCATCGCAGGCATTAGCGCCTTATGCGGCGTTGGTCAGTGATAAAACTACATTTGTTTCAATCTTGGCCGGTAAAACCATTGGTGCGCTTGAAAAAATATTAGGAAGCAATGCTAGCATAGTTCGCGCCATGCCAAACACACCGTCAGCAATTGGTCGTGGCATTACTGTTGCAATAAATAATGCATCCACCAACAACGCCGCCATCAAAGATATTGGTGGTTTATTAGGGGCGGTTGGAGAGGTTGCGTGGATTGATGATGAAAAACTGATGGATGCGGTAACCGCTGTATCTGGCAGTGGCCCGGCCTATATATTTTTATTAGCCGAAACACTTTCTCATGGCGGGGTGATGGCTGGCCTGCCGGTTGAACTGGCCGACAAGCTAGCGCGCGCTACCGTTTCGGGTGCCGGTGAATTAATAAGCCGTTCTGATGAAACGCTTGAAATGCTTCGCCAAAATGTAACTTCACCCGGTGGCACCACCGCTGCGGCCCTAGAAGTATTAATGGGGTCAAACGGCATGAAGGAACTAATGGTCAAGGCAATTGATGCGGCAACCAAACGCTCAAAAGAATTGGCCGATTGATTGGTATAAATCCCCATGAATAATAAATCACCAATTTCATATGATGATTTTACAAAAGTAGATATTCGGGTTGGGACAATTGTTCGCGCCGAAAATTTTCCCGAAGCCATAAAACCAGCAATCAAGGTATGGATAGATTTTGGCCCTGTTTTGGGCGAGAAAAAAACATCCGCGCAGATAACCCGTCATTACACCGCAGATAACATTATTGGATTACAGGTTGCCGCGGTTGTTAATTTTCCCCCACGGCAGATTGGAAAATTTATGTCAGAAGTTTTGATGTTAGGGTTTCCCGATTCAAACAACGAAGTGGTGCTGATACACCCCAGCTTATCGGTTCCTAATGGTGGAAAGCTATATTAAGAGAAAAAATTACTACAGCGGCAGGCTAATGTTGACCCTTAGGCCGCCGCTGGGTGCATTTGCCAATTCTATTTCACCGCCATGACTGCGCACTCCATCGCGCGCAATGGTCATACCTAAACCAACGCCGCCGGTTTCAGGATTGCGTGATCCGTCTAGCCTGTAAAATGGGCGAAAAACTTCTTCACGTTGTTCCTCAGGGATGCCGGGGCCATCATCATCAATAACTATTTCAATTGTGTTTTCCCGCTGGGCCACACGTACGGTAACGTGTTCGCCATAGCGCGTGGCGTTTTCAATTAAATTTGTAAGAGCGCGCATTAACGCACTTTTGCGTACCGTTGTATTTATCTTGCCCTCGCAGTGAAGGTCTACTTTGGCGCCTTTGCGCCTAACTTTGTTGACAATTTCTTCCAGCATTTCGTTCATATTTGCCGCCACTTGCTTTTCTGAACCTTCGCCACGGGCAAACGCCAAATATTCGTCAAGCATATGTTCCATATCGGAAACATCTGATTTTAATTCATCTATCCCGGCGCTATTACCCATCATGGCCAATTGCAATTTCATTCGGGTGATGGGGGTGCGCAAATCATGCGAAACCCCAGATAGCATATCGGTACGTTGTTGCATCTGCCGTTTCAAACGATTGCGCATGGAAATAAAGGCGCTTGATGCGCGGCGAACCTCAAGCGCGCCTTCGGGCTTGAATTTTTTTGAATCGCGTCCCTTGCCAAAAGCATCAGCCGCGGCGGCTAGGCGGATTATCGGGCGCACTTGGTTCTTCATAAATATTATTGCGACGCCAAAAAGCAACAAACTAGTTCCGACCATCCACATTACAAAAACGTATGTGGTGGTGCTAAAAAGGCGTTTATTTGGAACAATAACATGCAACACCCCCTCGCTTAACTGAATTTCCACAGCCACGTAATTATCATTGCTGGCAGAATCCGTGTTGAACGGTTTTCGTAATTGGGTTTCAAGTGCATTTGCCAAAGCGTCTTCTTTGATACCGCTGGCAATGTTCGTGTGCGTTAACACCGCACCCTCGGCATAATTAAATGTTAA
>JAOUJU010000385.1 GCA_029883045.1 Rhodospirillaceae bacterium | reverse complement strand
ATTGGTTGATATGGCCCAGATTACATCGTTCCAGTCACGCGCGTTAATGTCTTCGTCAACCACAATCACAAACTTGGTGTAGGTAAATTGACGCAGATAAGACCACACCCCCATCATTATTCGTTTAGCGTGCCCGGGGTATGCTTTTTTCATAGAAACCACTGCTACCCGGTACGAACACGCTTCGGGCGGTAGCCAAAAATCTACTACCTCGGGGAATTGTTGGGTAAATAGCGGCACGAACACGTCGTTTAAGGCTTCGCCCAATACGCTGGGTTCGTCCGGTGGGCGTCCGGTAAAGGTCGAAAGATAAATTGGGTTCTTGCGCATGGTGATTGCGCTTATTGTAAAGACGGGAAATTCCTCAACCGAATTATAATATCCGGTGTGGTCACCATAGGGGCCTTCGGGTCCGGTATCGCTTAATGAAATGTGGCCTTCTAAAACTATTTCGGCACTGGCCGGAACTTTTAATGGCACGGTCTTGCAATCGACCAATTCTACTTTTTCGCCACGCAATAACCCAGCGAACTGATATTCGGACAAGGTATCGGGAACCGGAGTAACAGCGGCCAATATGGTTCCGGGGTCAGCCCCAATTACTACTGCTACGGGCATAGGGGTATTATTTTTTTCCTTCCACCGCGCAAAATGCTGGGCCCCACCACGGTGATGAAGCCAGCGCATTAGGGTGGTGTTTTTCCCCGTCACTTGCATGCGATAAATACCCAGATTAGGGCTATCGCGTTTATCGTTTTTGGGGTCCGGGCCACCTGTCACCACCAACCCCCAGGTAATAAGCGGCCCCGGTTCGCCCGGCCAACAGGTCTGGATGGGCAGGGTCGAAAGGTCAACATCATCGCCCAAAATTACCACATCATGAACCGGTGCTTTTTTTACCGATTTAGGTTTCATCGACATGATCGTTTTCATTAATGGAAGCATGTCTAAGGCTTCGCGCCACCCCCCGGGTGGTTCGGGTTGGCGCAAAAATGCAAGCATTTCCCCAACCTCGCGCAGCTCACTTGGCTTTCGGTTCATGCCCCGGGCCACGCGATCAACGGTACCAAATAGGTTTACCAGAACCGAAACGGGGCTTGTGCTGCCATCGTTCATTACCGGGTTTTCAAACAAAACCGCAGGGCCCTTTTCGGCCAGAAGCCTGGTTTGTATTTCGGTCATTTCAAGATGGGGCGAAACTGGCTGGGCGACACGGACAAGGTCTCCGGTCTGTTCCAGTTTTTCTATAAAATCTCTGAGCGATGAATAAGCCATGACAACAATCTTTATACGAAATGAGCCTTAATCAACACCAAACAATGCAAAAAAACCAGATAAATAAGCATCTTGTGGTATGGCAGAAGTTGTACAGTGGGCCATAATAGTGCTTAAATTGTATAGTTGGGGCCCGTCATTTGGGGCAGGGCCCTTTAATGCCTAGGGTTTGGGTGCGTTTTTAAGGCGCATTTTTTGGCTTAGTGGGCAAACAGGAAAGCAATATGGCACCAGACGGAAAGTCTCCTGAAGATATGCCAGATCGTCGCGGCGGCCCGGATTATGCGCGTCTGGTAGAAATAGGTATAGCTCTTTCGGCCGAGCATGACCACAAGCGCCTGCTCGAAACTATTCTTATTGAAGCAAAGACCATGTGCAACGCCGATGGCGGAACGCTTTATCTAAGCGGCAACATGGTTGAACGCGAAGGCGAAATAGTTTTTGAGCCTGAGGGCGATGGAAAATTTCTTGCCTTTGAAATTATGCGCACCGATAGCCTTGGCATAGCTAAGGGTGGAACCACGGGAGAGGATATTCCATTTCCCCCGTTGCCCCTTTACAATCCAGAAACAAATGAACCCAATCATAAAAACATTGCCACCCACGTAGCCTTAACCGGCAATACGGTTAAAGTCGAAGATGCATATACCTCAACCCAGTTTGATTTTAGCGGAACAAAAAAATTCGACGAAGGAACTGGCTATCGCTCTAAATCATTTTTGACAGTCCCATTAAA
>JAOUJU010000073.1 GCA_029883045.1 Rhodospirillaceae bacterium | reverse complement strand
CTTCAAGCATATTTTTCCCCAGCGCTTCTATGCCTTCGGCGTAATAAATTTCTGCACCAATAGAAATGGGAAAATGCAAACCGCCCATATGCTCGTAAGAATGCGAAAGCGGCAGGAAGCTTAGAAATATGTTGTTATCAAGCCCTAGGTCATTAATTACAAATTGCGCACCGTTGCAGTTATGCAATATGGCGCCGTGGCTTAACATAACGCCCTTTGGCGTTCCGCCAGTACCAGAAGTATAAATAATGCACGCGTTATCGCTGCGTTTAATTTTTTTTATTTCTTCAATAATATTCAAATGCTCATGCTGGGCGCGATTGATGGCTGTTTCCCATGTCATTACTTCAACATCAAGGCTTTGTTTTATGTCCACCTTTTCCATCGTGATGGCAAACCTTGTGCCTTCGGAAAGGTGGGCAGCAGGCAATACGCGCTCGGCAAGTTTTGCAGTTGAAACAATTATCCCTAATGCTTTGCTGTCTTCGACAATGTGCAAATGATCGTCGACTGTGTTGGTGGTGTATGCCGGTACCGCAATACCGCCAGCTGCAATTATGGCAAGTTCGGCCAAACCCCATTCGGATCGGTTTTCAGATACAATCACGACCCGTTCACCGTTCTTGACGCCAAGGGTTCTGAGGCCGCGCGCCAGTGCGGTTACAGTTGCGGCGGCTTCACGCCATGTTATGGGGGTGTATTTGCCGTTAATTTTGTCCCATAGAAATGGTCTTTCGCCTTTGTTTTCTACTTGGGCAAAAAACATATCTACAAGATTTGGCAATTCCTTTACGTTCATAATTGCGCACCCTTCTTGAAATTAATTAATAAATCCATATTTATAATTGTAATTCCACATTTAAATCGTTATCCCGATCATGAAGGAAATAATAATGCAATCATCCAAGAACCCAATGATCGAAGATATCCCCAGATGGAACCTTGACGATCTGTATAGCGGGCCAAATGACCCAGCGCTTGCAGCTGACCTTATTAAAGCTGCCGGTCTGGCCGCTGATTTCCATAAAAGCTATCATAACAACCTTGCAAAACTAGAGCCCAAAAAATTTGCCCAAGCCATAATTGATTATGAGGCCATTTCCGAAATCTTGCAAAAGGCCATTAGCTACGCCCAATTGCTATTTACGGTTAATATGGATGATGGCGATATAGCAAGGTTTTATCAAACCCTGCAGGAAAAAGTGACAGATATTTCCTCTAATACATTATTCTTTACCCTAGAAATAAACCGTCTTTCAGATAATGAAATCGAAGACAAGCTTTCAGGCGATGCGGGCGCATCTAGGTATCGCCCATGGATAAATGAAATACGCCTTTTCAAATCGCACCAGCTAAGCGACGAGCTTGAGCTTTATATACATGATAAATCCGTAAGCGGCAGGGCAGCATGGGTTAGGTTATTTGAAGAAACATTTTCTGACATGCGTTTTGATGTCGATGGAAAAAAACTTACGCAATCAGATGTGCTGAACCTTTTAAGCGACAAAGACGCTGTAAAACGCAAAGCCGCAGCCCACGCATTTGGCAAAACGCTTTCGCAAAATATTCGGTTGCTGGCCCTTATTACAAATACACTGGCTAAAGATAAAGAAATTGATGATCGCTGGCGTAAATATTCATCCCCGGTCGCAAGCCGTAATCTTGCCAATCAGGTTGAAGACGAGGTTGTTGATGCGCTTGTAACGTCAGTTTCGCAATCTTATGAAAATTTATCGCACCGTTATTACAAATTAAAAGCCAAATGGTTCAATCAAGAAAATCTTGATTATTGGGATCGGAATGCACCATTACCGTTTGATGATGCCGCACTTTATTCGTGGAACGATGCAAAAAATATTGTGCTAACTGCTTATCAATCGTTTTCTCCGCAGGCAGCCGAAATAGCTACAAGATTTTTTGAAAATTCATGGATTGATGCCAGGCCCGATGAAGGCAAGGACGCTGGTGCATATTCGCATCCCGTGTCCCCCACCGCACATCCATATATACTGATGAATTTTCACGGCAAATCGCGCGATGTAATGACCCTTGCGCATGAATTGGGTCATGGCATCCACCAAGTGCTAGCAGGGCCACAAGGTACGCTTATGTCAGATACCCCGCTTACCACCGCTGAAACAGCATCTGTTTTTGGTGAAATGCTTACATTCAGAAGCATGGTTGACGGGGAAAAAGATCCAATCAAAAAAAAGGTACTGCTGGCGGGCAAGGTCGAAGACATGCTCAACACCGTAGTCAGGCAAGTCTCATTTCACAATTTTGAAACCAAGGTTCACGGCGAAAGAAAATCAGGTGAGCTATCGGCCCAACGGTTATCTGAAATCTGGCTTGAAACACAGGCACAAAGCCTGGGCCCGACAATTCGTTTGGACGAAAGCTACGGCAATTTTTGGTCTTATATCCCGCATTTTGTGCACACACCATTTTATGTATATGCCTACGCATTTGGCGATTGCTTGGTTAATTCGTTGTACGATGTGTATCTTTCCGGCATGGAAGGATTTCAGGAAAAATATATTAACTTGCTGAGCGCAGGTGGAACCATGCGCCACGCCGAGCTTTTAGCCCCATTTGGGCTTAATGCGGCAGACCCAGATTTCTGGAAACGGGGTTTAAGTGTGGTTAGCGGCTTTATTGACCAGCTAGAAGCCATGGAAGCCGTTGAAGTCACGGATTCCACTAAATCCAAGGAATCCTAACAAGACAGAAGAATACAGGCAAAAAAACCGCTATAACCAAGTTATGATAGATTGGGGCATTTGACCCTATGAAGGGGCAAGGCGGTTGTGCTAATAATCAGTAATAACATACTTATTTGCCAATTTAGTTGAAGGTTAAATCCGGAAATGAGCACTAATGGCCAACAGCCGGGTCGCGACGGCACAATGGACGTGGCCCAGCGTTCGACAACAGCAACTAAATCAATCATCAAGTCGATGTTGGACCTGATGATGAGCCATAAACTGCTGACCCGGGAAAATCATACCCCGGAACTAGACGCAGCGATGAAGGAACTAGTGCGCGAAATTGAAACGGTTATTCGCACTAATTTGCTCAATTTTGGCAATCAGGTAGCCGAACAAACCAAGGCATCGGCACCCGCTAGCAAGGCTGCGCCAAAAAAAGAATCAGGCAATCGTACAAAATTTTTGCTTCGGCTTATTGCCGGGCGTTTTTCGCACCTGTTTGCCAACAAAAGCGGAACTTCGATACTGCCGCGTGAAGTTGTAATGGGTTTTGATAATTATTTGGAAAAACTTCTAGGTGAAGTTCTGTATGAAGAACTCAATGCCGAAGCAGGCGAGCTTCTTTCATGGTTTGATACCGATGATGATGATCTTATCTGGCGTGAAATTGGTGAAAACGATCGGCACAAACGTTTTGCTTATAATATCTTGATAAGAATCTTGCTTAAATTTGAAGATTTTAATTGGGCTAGAAAAAATTTCATATCCATAGTCAATAACGTTACCGAACCAAAAACAGGCTTCATGTTTGAAGATCAGCATTTTCAACTTTTGTTCAATGCACTGTTTTCCGAATTATTCAAGGTAATGTGGGATGACGACGAAATGGTCAAACTAGATTTCATGTTTGGTGGCGGAACTGCCGGAAAAATTGATGCCATCCGCGAAGAGTTCAAAACCTACAAGGCGGCATGGCAAAAACGTCAAGCCGAACTTGCTAAAGCATAGCTTTTCAAACACATTATTTATTTGCCCAATTTATTTTCCCTGCTATTCAGCGGGCATTTTGCATGGTGAATCACAAACACCTTTCAGGTTAAGCACCGGCCCGTGTTTTAAGGGAACAATTTGTATTGGTGCGTAGCTACCATCACGCGCGAGATAAAAATCAAAAGCAGACCCCTCCCAAAATATTTTATGTCTTTTCTTAAACCCAGCTATAGGTCGCGGGGTTATACGCATGTGGTAGGTTTCGTATTTTATTTTAGCAACTGTGCGGCTGGCTGGTCCAAAATAGTCGACATCGAAATCGAACCTTCTTTTGCCGTCAAAACCTTTGATGGTAAAGTGATCAGGCCCACCTTTTAGGTGCGTTTCAATTGCCGAAAGCGATTGCACCATCGCCGTCAGGGGGTCAACCACGCCAAACAGCATTTCGTCTTTTATCTTGTCCAGCTTTTCTGGGCCTTTATCTTTTGGGTTCCATTTTTCAGGATTTTCCGGCAACGGTCTTGTGCCGGTAATCGCCATTGCGGGCTGGTTCACGGCTTTGATGTTATTGTAGGGAAATAAAATATCTACCCAGCGAAAATGTTTAGCATTGGAATATTCGGTTCGGTATTTAAACGGTAAATACAAATCACCCATTTGGCTGGCGGCGGCGCCATTTCCGCTCCCGGTTATGCCCGAATTATTGTTTGGCCCATTTGGTGGCGATACAAATTTACCACTGGAAGTAGCAACAACCGATAAGTTAGAGATAAACCTAGTTAACCCTCTGCTCTCGAGGGTTAGAACGTTATTGAACTCCCCCCCATTTTTTTCCATGGAAAGGGTAAAATCAGCCACGTGCAAACCGCCCCAGTATGCCTCATACAGCAGATGCCTATCATTACCGCCATCATTAGCCCAACCCACATGGGGGAACGCCAGCAACAATGCCCCAATCCAACCCAGCAATAATTGGCGGATATAGCCTTGGCTTTTCAGCGCAGTGTACAGGGGTGCTTTAGGGGCGTATGACGTCATTTGCTGATAATAAAACAAACTGGACCCAATGTAACAAAAACGTATTTTTGGCAATTTTTAGGCCTTTATTGGTTGCAATGTAGAGGTTAAATAATAAATTACTACCTAAGCGATTAAAAATACCAAAATGATGAAAAATTCCCATAGGCGGGGCTTGTTAATCGTCACTTATGGGGGCATAAAAGTGCCGGAAATAAAACCGCCCCTTAAGCGGTAAAATGAGCGCTAAAAGAAAATATCAAATCAAGAAAGAAACATCCGTAAAAATGAAAATTGCCATCCCCAAGGAAAGCCGCACTGGCGAAACACGCGTCGCAGCATCGCCTGATGTTGTTAAAAAACTAGCAGCACTTGGTTTTGATGTAATTGTCGAAACAAATGCCGGTGCTGGAGCGTCAATAACCGATGATGATTTTAAATCAGCCGGTGCATCAATAGCAAAAGATGCCGATGACGCGCTTAAATCGGCTGATGTGGTGTTGAAAATAACTGCGCCCAGCGAAGACGAAGTTAAAAAGATGAAAAAGGGTGCAATCGTTGCCGCCCATCTTGCGATACTTTCTAATAAAAAAGATGCAGATATGTACGCCAAGGCAGGCATAACCACCTTTGCGATGGAAATGATGCCGCGTATTTCGCGCGCCCAGAGCATGGACATTCTTTCCAGCCAGTCAAACCTTGCCGGCTACAAGGCAGTTTTGGACGCAGCGAGTGAATATGGATCAATTATGCCGATGATGATGACCGCAGCCGGAACAATCGCACCAGCCAAAGTATTTGTTATGGGTGTGGGTGTTGCTGGGCTTCAGGCCATTGCTACGGCCAAACGTTTAGGCGCGGTGGTTACCGCTACCGACGTTCGCCCTGCCACTCGCGAACAGGTTGAAAGCCTTGGTGGTAAATTCTTGACCGTTGATGCCGAAATGGAAAAAGAAGCCGAAACCGAAGGCGGCTATGCTAAACAAATGCCGCCAGAATATTTTGAAAAACAAAAAGCGGTAGTTGCCGAACATATTAAAAAACAAGATATCGTAATTACCACGGCGCTTATTCCGGGGCGCACCGCACCAGTGCTGGTAACCAAAGAAATGGTAGCTTCCATGCGTAGCGGTTCTGTAATTATTGATTTGGCAGTTGAAGCCGGTGGAAACGTCGAAGGGGCCAAGCTGGGCAAGATAGTGGAAAGCAAAAATGGCGTAAAAATTGTTGGCCATGAAAACGTCCCGGGCAGATTAGCCCGCGATGCCAGCCAGCTTTTTGCCAAGAACCTATTTAATTTCCTTAAACCCCATGTGGACGAAGAAAAGAAAATAATTGAATTCAACTGGGAAGATGAAACCGTATCGGGTATTTGCATTACCCGTGACGGCAAGGTTGTCCACCCGATGCTTATCGAACAAAAAACCAACAAGAAGGATGCTTAAATTATGAATGCGGCAGATTTAGCAAACCAGTCTAAAGAACTGGCAGGTGACGCAGCCACCCTAGCGCAACAAGCAAGCGAATTGGCAATAAACGCTGATGTTCTTGCCGCCACCGGTGGTGCATCAGGCGAGCCGTTCGTGTTTTTGTTCACCGTGTTCGTGCTGGCATGTTTTGTTGGTTATTATGTGGTTTGGTCGGTTACACCCGCGCTGCATTCGCCATTGATGGGTGTTACCAACGCCATTTCATCGGTGATTATTGTTGGCGCACTTATCGCTGCTGGCCCAGCTGATATGAGCATTTCAAAAATAATGGGCTTTATTGCAGTAACACTGGCAAGCGTAAACATTTTCGGTGGGTTCATCGTTACCCAGCGAATGTTGCAAATGTTCAAGAAAAAACAAAAATAGGGAAACGCGAAAATGACATCATCAATGAGCGCGTTTGCGTACCTTATCGCTTCGGTTCTTTTCATTCTGGCACTGCGCGGGCTTAGCCACCCGGAAACCGCACGTCGCGGCAACATGTTTGGCATGATTGGTATGGCTATTGCCATAATCACCACGCTGGTTGACCCCGACGTGGTTGGCTATCCAATAATTTTGACAGGCCTACTAATTGGTGGCTCGGTTGGTACCGTGGTCGCATTAAAAATTAAAATGACCGCATTGCCACAATTGGTAGCGGCCTTTCACTCGTTGGTGGGTTTGGCCGCCGTGTTTGTGGCCTCGGCTGCGTTGTTTAACCCAACCGCTTATGGCCTTGGTGCGATTGGCACCATCCCAGCAGCCTCATTGGTAGAAATGGGATTGGGCACAGCCATCGGTGCGATTACTTTTTCAGGCTCACTTATCGCTTTTGCTAAATTGCAGGGCATTATGTCGGGCGCGCCGATTACGTTTCCGATGCAGCATAAATTAAATGCTGGCCTTGGCATATTGATGGTGATTTTGTTTTTCATGTTCGCCACCACCGAAAGCCACCAGGTATTTTACGCGCTAGCGGCATTGGCTTTTGCCCTTGGGTTTTTGATGATCATTCCTATCGGCGGGGCCGATATGCCAGTTGTGGTGTCGTTGCTTAACTCGTACTCAGGTTGGGCAGCAGCGGGTATTGGTTTTACCCTTGGCAACCCGTTGCTTATTGTAACCGGTGCGCTGGTGGGTTCATCCGGTGCTATCCTTTCATACATTATGTGCAAGGGCATGAACCGTTCCATCTTTAACGTTCTTTTGGGCGGTTTTGGTGGTGATGCGGTTGCGGGTGCGGCCGCAGGCGGGCCGGGTGGCGATCGTTCGGTAAAATCTGGTTCAGCCGAAGATGCGGCATTCATTATGAAAAACGCATCGAAGGTTATTATTGTTCCCGGCTACGGTATGGCCGTGGCCCAAGCCCAGCACGCACTTCGTGAAATGGCCGACCTGTTAAAAGAAGAAGGGGTTGAAGTTTCTTACGCCATTCACCCCGTTGCCGGACGTATGCCCGGGCATATGAACGTGCTTTTGGCCGAGGCCAATGTGCCTTATGACGAAGTATTTGAATTGGAAGAAATCAACAACGAATTTTCAACCGCTGACGTGGCGTTTGTTATTGGCGCCAATGACGTTACCAACCCGGCTGCTAAAACCGACACCGCTAGCCCAATTTACGGCATGCCGATTTTAGACGTGGAAAAAGCAGGAACAGTGTTGTTCATTAAACGTTCAATGGCATCTGGTTATGCAGGCGTTGATAATGAACTGTTTTTCCGCGATAACACCATGATGCTGTTTGATGATGCCAAGAAAATGACCGAACACATTGTTCAGGCGTTGGGGAATTAATTTGAAGAGCGCACCATTAGGTGCGGGGCCGTTTGGCCGCTATTGAAAATATGCCCAAAGAAAAACGCGTTTACGTTTGCATAAACAAAAAAGGCGGCAAGGC
>JAOUJU010000072.1 GCA_029883045.1 Rhodospirillaceae bacterium | reverse complement strand
TGCATCACCAGCGTGCGATGGACAGATACTTGTAACCGAAGATTTAGTTGGCCTGTTTCAAGATTTCACACCAAAGTTTGTCAAACGCTATATGGACCTTGGCTCCGGCATTGCCGAGGCCGCTAGGTTGTACGCAGAAGATGTTCGCGCCGGGCGTTTCCCGCTGGACGAACACTGTTTTGGTGTGACCAAACCAAAAGATGACAATTAATACCGTTCATACAAAATCTGAACTGGGCACCATCGTCCGCACCTGGCGTAATGCAGGGAAAATTGTTGGCCTTGTCCCGACGATGGGGGCATTGCACGACGGGCATTTATCATTGGTCAGACAAGCCAAAAAAAACTGTGACGTGGTTTGTGTAACATTATTTGTTAACCCGACACAGTTTGGTGCAGGCGAAGATTACGCCACTTACCCGCGCGATGAAGAAAAAGACAAAGCATTGCTGCAAAGCGTTGGTGCTGATTTATTGTATGCCCCTAGCGTAGATGAAATGTACCCAGACGGAACCGCTGCCACCTTATCGGCGGGCAGGTTAGGAAATATCCTTGATGGTGAATTTCGCCCCGGGCATTTCGATGGGGTGGCAACGGTTGTGGCCCGGTTGTTCGCTCATGCAAATCCGCATAAGGCATTTTTCGGGGAAAAGGATTACCAACAGCTTCAAGTTATAAAACAAATGGTAACTGAACAGAAAATCCCAGTTGAAATCATTGGCGTGGCGACAGTGCGGGAAAATGATGGTTTGGCGCTTTCGTCACGCAATGCATACTTAAACGCTGATGAAAGAAAAATTGCCCCACTGCTTTATAAAACCTTGGTGGAAACGGCACAAAAATTTGTGGGCGGAATGCCTGCGGCGGAATTGTTAATCCATGCAAAGGAAAATCTTATCAGCGCTGGGTTTGGCCCGGTTGATTATATTGCGCTGGTTAATGCCAACACCTTGGTGCCGCTAGAAACGTTTTTGCCCGACGTCCCTGCGCGTATATTGGGTGCAGCAAAACTTGGCCGTGCACGGTTAATAGATAATATTGCGATCAGCGAACGATGAACGGTTATATAAGTTTATTTATTTCAGCGTTTTTAGCAGCGACAATTGTTCCATTTTCTTCCGAAGCGGTTTTGGCAACGCTTAGCATCGCTGGTGGTTGGGATGTACTAACATTATGGCTAGTTGCAAGCACGGCTAATACGCTCGGCGCAGCGGTTAACTGGGCATTGGGTAGATGGCTGTTGCATTACCAAGACCGTAAATGGTTTCCGTTTAAACAAAGCGATCTTGATAAAGCAGATACTTGGTTTCAGCGTTATGGGGTGTGGTCATTATTGCTGTCGTGGGTACCGCTGATTGGCGATCCCATAACCTTTGCCGCAGGTTTTTTGCGCGTACGATTTAGCGTTTTTATTGTTTTGGTGGCTTTGGCAAAATCTGCGCGTTACGCAGTGGTAATTGCGCTGGCGCAAAATTTTATTTGAATAAATATATAAAGATTAGATTTTCAGAATCTTATGCTGCAGAAGCGATTTAAACGGTAGGTCAGCATTTAAAATATCATCAAGAAAAACAGTGCAAAGCATTTTATGTAGATCAGTTGCAAGTGCAAAATCTTGATCGCCTAGGGCTAGCATTATTTCATTTAACACAGTGTTTAGTTTGCTGTGGTAGTCGGTGTGTGTGTTGATTCCCGTTGTTGTATAATTGTTTTTTTCCAGCAAATTGTTTTCATAAAATACGTGTTTGCGTTCAACCGCAATTAGGTGAATTACTTGGCGCAATGCAGCGTCAATATTTTTATCATTTAGGCTGTCGCCAATTTCGTTCAGCATTACAACAATGCGCTCATGGCCGTTGTCTATTTCGGCAATGTTAAATTTGAAAATATCTGTAAGGGCTATTCGCATTTGATCATTTTATAAAATTTTATGTGCGGGTGTAATTGATAATAGGCATTTTGCGTATATCATTTACAAAGATATTTATTGGAATAATAATAGTGTGCAAAAAAACAGGCCGATGCGATTGAGTTGCATCGGCCTTGTTTTATCTATTTTTTTATAAGCGCTTTAACGCAGGTACAAATGAACTTCGTTTGATTTGCTGGCGCTTGAGGTTTTGGCCGAAACCGCAACTCGTGCTGGCGGCAATCCCATCTCAACCAACGAACGAAGAACTTCTTCGGCGTGACGTCGTGCCTTGGTTGAGTTAAGCGCTACACGTGCGGTTCCACCCGATGTCGGGGCAACTGCAACCAGATCAAACGCTGCGTTGGGGCGGCGTTCAAGCACCTGACCCACTGCATTGTAAAGCGCTTGTTGATAAGCAACCTTGTCACGGTCAAAACGTATTACCACCAACGGGCGTCTGCCGGCAGTGTCCATCGGGGTTCCGGCAATTGGGCCGGGTCCACGCGCTGCAGTAGCTACGTTGGAAAGACTGGCACCATAAATTTCGCCAGACTTAATTCCTGCGGCAAGGGTGTTTAAGTTAGAGCGTTCTTGCCCGACATAACCGCTTTGGCGGCGAATGTCATCGGCCACTTCATCAAGCAGGCGTTCAATCAAGATAACCGTTTGGTCAACCTCATCGGAAAGTATGGTCAACTGGCGGTGGTCTTCATCGACTGCGCCGGAAACACCAAACGCTGAACGGGTTGATTCTGCCAGGTATGCTGACATGGTGGACATTCCGGAAATTGATGTAGCCAGCTTGTTCATTGATGCTATGTCCGAATTAAGGGCATCTAGCAAATCTTGTGCAGCATTAAACTGCTGTACCAAAATTGGATTTCCGGGCGTAGTACCAACCTGAAGGCGCGAATTAACCGAACCAACTGTGTCGTGGTATGTTTGTGAATTGGCAACCATTCCAGCGCGCAATGTTTGCAAATCTGAATTGTGTTTCATCACCGCTTCTTGTAGGCGTTGCAATTCGCTGCGAAGCTCAACAACTTTGCGTCCAACAAACGTTCCTGTGTCGGCACCGGGCGTAACGCCAACTGGTGTAAAATCAGTTTGCCCAAGTTGCGGTGGCGGGTTAACGCCAGTATTGGCATTCCCGCTTGCACTAGGTGCAGTCTGATTATCAACTTGTGTTGATGGCGCCACGGGGTCTTCACCTGTTAGTGATGGCCATAACGCCGATTCTGAAAATGAACACGCTGGAAGCAATAGTGTCGCCCCCAAAATGATAGCCCGGTATTTAAATAAAACCATGTTCGCGCTTTCGCCTTTAAATTTTTTAAGATTTACCCCCGGGCAGAAGGATTCTATTTCGAATCAATGAAATACCCAGCCCTTTAGTTTATTTTGTTGCGATATTACTCAATGCCCCTATCGGGGACAAGAACCGATTTTCCCGCCCTCTCTCAATGCCTTACTACCATATTGCCATCATAATGGCAGTAGAAGGTTAAATATAGCATTCTAAGACCTAAAAAACCCTATCTAAACCCTATCTTATGCTTGCCATTGTGTCTTGGCTGGAGTAGGTTCCGCCCGGATTTGGTACGCAAATTAAGGCATTTCAGGGCCTTGAGAGCCAAATTAAGCGCCCGTAGCTCAACTGGATAGAGTGCCAGACTACGAATCTGGAGGTTGGGGGTTCGATTCCTCCCGGGCGCACCATTTCCCTAATTTATTTTTATTTTTTTATTAAAAATAGGCCACGGGATGCCCAATATGGGCATTTGGCCCTCATTTTGGTGTCAATTTGGCTAGATTTGATTCGCTTTAGCTGGCGGATTCTCAGCCATTGGACCTATTTGGCTGGGGTTGCCCAAATGCCTTAGGATTCGCCCTCTTCTTCGCCAGCAGGCGCAATGGCACTTTCGCTGCTGGGAAAATCTGTGGCAACGCCATCATCATCGCCCTCCATCCACCAAAGAGTGGGGTCGCCTTTGCCTTTTTTTCCGCCTGCCTTATTGGGAAGACGGTCTTCGGTTTTGGCAATATTTTTATCCATCACTCGAACCATCCTGCTTAAGCCAAGTTCGGAATAAATTGCGTGTGCACCAGAAAATGCATCCAAGGCTTCTTCAAAGTTTTTTAATTCTCCGCTCAGGTGACCAAGGGTAAACAACGCCGAGCCAAGATTATTTTGTGTTGCCGCCCAATGCAGTGGCATTTTATCTTTGTTTCTTACCTCTAATGCAGAACGACATGCCGATACCGCGCGTTCAACAACTTCTTTGTTATTTTTTTCCCGCCCTAATATTTGCGCTGCCTGTGCAAGGTTGTTCATTACGTCTGACCACAGGTTTGGAGTATTCTTTTTTGTAAAAACTTTTAACGCGGCCTGAAACGATGTGAGCGCCTGTTTAATTAAATCCGTGCCACCGGCCATAACATCAATACGATAAAGAACATCACCAAGCCTGCCTTGGGTGGCAGCCCAAGGAAAGGGCGTTGTTTTAAGTGAGAAAACTTCTAACGCATCTTCGTAACTTTCTTTTGCACGCTCAAGGCTATCAATATCACGTTTGTTTTTTTCTGCCAGATTGTGCAACACCATCCCAAGATTCTTTTTCAAATAAGCCCAATTAACCGGGGAATCAGTTCTAGATGTTCCCTTGATCGCATTGGCGTATGAAATTGCTGCGTTTTGGTAAATTTCCGTTCCCGGGAATAGGTGGGCAAAAGCTGCGAGCGAGTTTGCTAGCGCACCGTAGGTAGAGGCAATTTCACGTGGGGTGAAATCATCAGGCAACAATGCAATTGCATTTGATGCTGCCTCTATTGCATCTTGGGCATGCATTCTGCGAACTGATTGCTTGTAGACATCTTTTGTATGAACCGCGGCAAGTGTGGTTGCCCTTAGAAGCCCACCAAATATCGCAGAATCAAAACCGACTGGCAGCATCAGCGCTTGAAAGGGCGAAAATATTCCAGGCGGGTCTTCGTCTGCGGGCGGTGGTGAAACAAAATGAATATACATTGTGGTACCGGGTTCAGGAATATTGCCCCAAATTATTATATCGTAATTATCTTTTCCTAAAATCTCGAACGCTTGTGCGCAGGCATTCGGTAATTGTGATGTGCGGTCTTCATCCAGACTGATGGGAGATGCTTGTTTTAATAATTTTGTCCTGAGGCCCTTCATTCCACTAAATGCTTGGGCGATGGTGCGCTCATGGTTGGTGCCAGCTGCATCGACAAATTGCATTATGCCAATTTCAATAGCAGGCGATTTTGCACCAAGACCCATCAGGCGTTGCAATATGCCTGGCGTTTGTTTAGCAGATGCATTGGCATTAACTTTTTCTTCAGCCAATAAATTATCCCCCTGCGGTTGACAAAAAAATCTAATAGCACGGCGCTAAGACTTATAGAATAACCCTTATTGCAAGATATCATGAAGGTTTTTACGAACCCGCGCACCAAGGTCGCTCCAGCCCTCATCTGGCGATTTACGAAATATCCTAATATTGGGATACCACGGTGTGTCGTCTCTATCCAGCAGCCAACACCAGTCAGCACCGGGGGCCAGCAAAAGCCACGTTGGCTTGCCCAGCGCGCCCGCCACATGGGCCAATGCCCCGTCGACCGTAATAATCAGGTCTAGCTGCTCAACAATTTTGGCCATTTCTGCCAGATCGTTATTTTCATCTAGGGCATCAATAATAATATCCTCAACCCCCATTTGCCTGATTTCTTCGCGTGGTTGTCCGCTTACCAGCGAAAAAGCCTGAAGTCCGGGCAGAGCAGCAATTTCCATAAGGTCCTCAAGTTTGCACCCGCTGGATTTTTCTTTTCCTCCCATTAGCATTTGATCAGACCATGCTATTCCCAAGGCAAGTTTTATGGCCGGGCTAATTTCAAGCTCATGTGCGGGTGAAATACCGGGGCGCAGATATGGTGTTTCGCCCGGAATATCATTTATTGTTATTCCCAACCTTTCGGGGATGCTAAGCAGGCCCACTTGGTAATCGGCGGTGCTGACATTTGTGCCAATATTTACGACCTCATCAATGTCGGGTGACAGACGAAGCAGGGGCGCAACTTTTTCTGATGCTTCCATAATAATTTTTGCCCCAGCTAATTTTAGGTTACGCGCAAATCGCGCCATCATTATCAATGTTCCAGGGCTACCTTCATGGGTGATAAGAAGCGTTTTTCCGTTTAGCGGTTGTTTTTGCCATAATGCAATGTCTTTTCTTTTTGTGGCAAAGCGTGGAATTTTCAAACGCGCCTCTAACAGTTTAAAACCCTCTTTCCATTCTCCGGCCCTAAGTAACGAAATACCCATTTCCATTTTTATTTCAAGATTTGCCGGATCAAGCGACAGCGCCTTTTGAAAATGTTCCAGCGCCAATTCAACCTGTCCACCA
Source organism: Rhodospirillaceae bacterium (assembly GCA_029883045.1). Taxonomy (GTDB): domain Bacteria; phylum Pseudomonadota; class Alphaproteobacteria; order Rhodospirillales; family Magnetovibrionaceae; genus DAOVVL01. Next base: position 1,762 of record JAOUJU010000072.1, on the reverse strand, counting down.
TCACGAAAGGCAAGGGCGGCATTAAAATGCGCATTAGCGCTGACCGGTGAAATTTTTAATGCACGCTCATGGGCAGCTATGGATCGTTTGATCATGCCCAAATCACGAAAAGCATTCCCCAGATTTGTCAGCACCGAAGCTGACCTTGGGCGGATACCAAGTGAACGGCGATAACATGCTATTGCCCCATGTGGCCGCCCAAGTGCGCGCAACGCGACACCAAAATTATTATGGGCTTCGGGTGAATATGGGCTAAGGCGCACGGTCAGAGAATATTCGCGCACGGCATCAAGCAGGCGTCCATTTTTATGATGTTCAAGGGCGCGCTTATAAGCATTTTCAGCTTCATTGCTGCTTGAGAGATCGTTGCTTTTATTCATGTTTGCCGGTGCCTGCCCATGTTTTGATATCACTATATCGTGCGTGTGGATTTTGTCATCGAAAGTGATTTTGTAATATTTTAGCCGATGTTGGGGCTATCTAGATAGCTAAATGCAAAATAGAAGCATTTTAATACAAGCCGTTATTTGTTTTTGTGTGTTGTTTGTGTGTAAAAATAAGAGATATTAAAAAAACTATATAAATTAAATATATAATTGAAGGATTTGTCATGTCTATCAAAGCACGTCTAGTAATGGTTCTGGCTATAATTTTGATAGTTTTTTCGGGCGCTTCTGGGGTTACTCTTTTAACCTTAAGTAAGCAAACGCCTAAACTTAATTCAACCCAAGACGCTGCTGAAAGGGTTGCTGAGCTTTCCATCCCACTTTTGACCACTATCAAAGATTTAAAAATGGATGTGGTTCAGGTGCAACAGTGGATTTCTGACATTTCCGCTACACGTGGCATGGACGGTCTCAATGACGGTTTTGATGAAGCCAAGGCCGCCGCCGATAAGTTCAAGGAAGACTTGGCCAAAGCTCGTGACCTTACTAATCAGCTTGGGCTTCAGTCAGTTAATTTGGCCTTGGACGAAGTTGAAAAAGCTTTCCCGCCATATTATGAAACTGGCGTAAAAATGGGCAAAACCTACGTCGCCGAAGGACCCGAAGGCGGTAATGTGATGATGGGTTCTTTCGATGCTGTTGCCGAAAAAATGGGTGAAACATTAGATTCCCTAATTGGTGAAGTTGAAAAAACCACAACCGAACGTTTAGGCGAATTGCGCTCACTTTCAGCCGAAGTTAGCGAAGGCAACGCTGGCATAATAAATCTTAACCTAATAATGGGCGCCATTGGTTTGGTCGTGGCGTTAGTGGGTGCGGTTTATCTATTTGTTGTTATCAAAAGTTCCATTGAAGCGCTATTAGCCGATATCGGCCTGTTGGCGCGTCAGGATTATATGGGTGAAAAAATGTTAAAGGCCGAGCGTAGCGATGAATTTGGCGCGGTCGCGGTAACCATAATTGATACCTGTGAAAAACTGCAAAAAGTTGGCGAAGACGAAGCAAAGAGGAAAAATCAGGAACAAGCTGCAATTGAGCAACGCCGTAAAGAACGCATGTCTATGGCCGAACAGTTTGAAACCAGCGTCGGTTCGGTAGTTGAGATGGTATCTGCGGCTGCTAGCGAAATGCAAGATACCGCCAAAGGCATGAGCTCTACCGCTGACATGACCTCAAAACAATCAACCACTGTGGCGGCTGCGGCGGAAGAAGCATCAACCAACGTGCAAACGGTGGCTAGTGCGGCTGAGGAACTGTCTAGCTCAATTTCTGAAATCTCACGCCAAGTTGCGCAATCAACGCAGATTGCCGGTGCT
>JAOUJU010000384.1 GCA_029883045.1 Rhodospirillaceae bacterium | reverse complement strand
TTGCCAATTTCCTTAGCCGCCGCATTGCGCGCAGCCTGAATTTCTTGGGCGCGAGTTTCAATTTCACGGCGTTCAGTATCAAGCGCCAAAATACCCTTGGTCAACGCCTTGGCTTCATCAACGGTGCGACCACGGCGAACCATTCCCGCTTCGAAAATTTCAGGGTTTTCCCTAATGGCGCGTATGTCGTGCATTAGCTTGTGCTCTCATTTTTCTCGTCATCATCATCTTCACCATCTTCTGGCGAATCTTCTTCATTATCGTCTTTGCTGCGTTTCTTTTCCACCATGGCGACCGACAATATTGAAATTTCGTAAAGCAATATAGTTGGAACCGCCAGCCCGATTTGGCTGATTACATCAGGCGGGGTAAGAATTGCGGCGGCCACAAATGCGCCAACAATGGCATAGCGGCGTTTGGCCCGCATGCCCTTGGCCGTTACCATTCCGGCGCGGCCCAACAACGTCATCACCACCGGCAATTCAAAACATAAACCAAAAGCAAATATCAAACGCATAACCAGCGACAGATATTCGCTTACTTTGGTTTCCAGCTGTATGGGCAGGCCGCCAGCACCTTGTAGTGATTCAAAGCCGATAAAAAATTTCCACGCCAGCGGAAAAATATAATAATACGCCAGCGCACCGCCCATAAAAAACAAAACAGGGGTTGCCACCAAAAACGGCATCATCGCACGGCGTTCATTTTTATAAAGACCGGGTGCAACAAATTTCCAAAATTGTAGCGAAATAAATGGAAACGAAAGAAACAGTGCCGCAAAAAAAGCAACTTTTATATTGGTAAAAAATGCTTCATGCGGTGCGGTGAAAATCATCCGCCTACCCTCGCCCTGCTGTACCAAAACATCGGCCAACGGTTGGGCAAGAAACGAATAAAGATATTCAGACACGCCATAACAAACAAAAAATAAAATCAGAAATGCAATCATCGAATAGATAAGACGTTGGCGCAGCTCTATCAAATGGGTGATAAGCGGTGCTTTTTCTGTATCGTTATCTTTTGCTATTTCATTATTCACGAAAACTTATCCATTTTTTATTTTAAGGTTTTGGCGTTGGCCCCAATGGCATAACATCATCATCGGGTTCGGGTGCGCTATCGGTAGTTCCATTAACGGGAACCGATTGTTTGCTGTTATAAGTTTCGGCAAGCACCTCAATCTCAGATGTGTTATCTGGTTTTTTTCCAGCATTTGGCGAACCTAGGCCTTCGGCCTCGGCGTCCATGGGGTCTTTATTAACCCCAAGTCCGTTTGCAATTTCGCCGCTGGGGTCAATATTTTTTTCGAGCTCAGATTGCAGATCGAATGATTTGACATCAGTGATTTGTTTTTTGATGTCGTCAAGTTCGGCTTCGCGGATCATTTCATCCACGCCGCCTTGAAACTCACTTGCCAACGCGCGGGCTTTCCTTACCCATTGTGATATTGTTCGCACTGCTTGCGGCAGGTCTTTTGGTCCCACGACAATAAGTGCGAGGATTCCGATAATAAATATTTCCTGCCATCCGATATCGAACATGGCCGAATACCCATCACCTAAAATTGTGGCTTAATTTATTGCCTAACGCGGCAAAGCCCATTGAAAGAAATACCATAAACACTGCAACTATTTTGCTGCGGTTAAGGCGGCGAATTTTATTCAGGAATATGCTTGCCCGTATCAATTGTCGTCTTTTTTGTCAGACGACCCTTCAATCGGTTTTTTTTCATCACTGCCTGATTCTTCGCCTTCACCGTCCTTCAATCCCTTTTTGAAGGAACGAAGTCCTTTGCCAAAGTCCCCCATAAGGGCTGAAATTTTTCCGCGGCCACCAAAAAGCAGCAGAACAATTGCAAGAACCACAACCCATTGCCAAATACCAAACGCACCCATTTTTAATTCTCTCTTTTCTTAAAATTACTAAAATTCTTGGCGGATAATGACAGATTGGCCCGATGTGGGCAACAAGTGGAGATAATGCCATATACGGCTATATTTAGGCGATATACGGCTACTCATCC
>JAOUJU010000383.1 GCA_029883045.1 Rhodospirillaceae bacterium | reverse complement strand
ACTTTTTTCCCCCCACCAAATGCCGGGCCCATTATGGCCAGAACCATTCCGGGGAAGCCCGCGCCACTGCCAAGGTCCGCCACCACGGCATCAGGGCCAATATATTTTGCCAACTGGGCTGAATCTAAAAAATGTCTGCCCCATATATCGTTCATGGTGTCTGGCCCTACAAGATTGATTGCGCCTTGCCATTTTTCCAGCAATTTTGCGTATGTCTGCAGGCGCGAGATAACGTCGTCGTCAACGCCTGTTATGGACTGGAACTCCTCTGCGGTAATGGTGGGTGTATTATCATTGGGGGCCATTGTGGTGTGCTCTTGGTGCTTTCTTGGTTCTTTCTTGGTTCTTTTTTGTGGCGCGCCGGGTGATTGTTTCACGTGAAACAATTTACCCCTACCGGAGCAAAATATCCAATTGTTTCACGTGAAACAATTGGGCCACATAGATTTAAGATGGCTTTTAATGGGTTTGGGCGCCAAACACTAACTAGGCGCTGAGGGGCCCTGCCCCGTGGCGGGCCCTTACTTTAACGTGGGACAAAAGCCGGGTCAGGGCCGCAGGCGTAACCCCGGATATGCGCGCGGCCTGCCCGATAGTGGCCGGCCTGACGGATATTAGCTTGGCCCGAACCTCGTTCGAAAGGCCGGGGATTGCGTCGTAATCAATATCGTCCGGCAGGGCCATGCCCTCGTCCGCCCTGAACGTCCTGACGTCTGCATCTTGGCGGTAAATATAGCTGGCGTAGCCCGCCTCAATCTCTAGCTGGGCGGCGGTTATTTGGTCAATTTCTGCCAGTTCCGGCCAGTGACCGGATAGCGAGCTTATGGTGTTTCCCTCCATTCCCAGCATTTCAAAAGCCGTTCTGGCCCGCCCGTCCTGATTGACCGACATGCCTGATTTCATCAATTGTGTCGGGCTTGAAGACAGGCGTCGCGCCACCGACAGGGCTTTTTCCAGCTTTTCCATTTTTGCATTAAACGCCTTTTGTCTTTCGCTCCCCACTAGCCCCACGACCATCCCCTTTGGGGTCAGGCGCTGGTCCGCATTGTCGGCCCTCAGGCGCAGGCGGTATTCGGCGCGGGACGTAAACATCCGGTAGGGCTCCTCGGTGCCAAGGGTCACCAGATCATCAATCATTACCCCCATGTAACCTTCGGCCCGGTCAATGACCAAAGCGTCACTTCCCGGCCCGCCCCCGGCTTTTAGGGCGGCATTGGCACCCGCCACCAACCCCTGGGCGGCGGCTTCTTCGTAGCCGGTGGTGCCGTTTATTTGTCCTGCGAAAAAAAGGCCAGAAACGCGCCGGGTTTCAAGGGTATTTGCAAGCTCCCTCGGGTCGACAAAGTCGTACTCGATGGCATAACCCGGCTGGATCATGAGCGCATTTTCCAGCCCCGGGATAGTCTTTAGCATTTCCAGCTGTATATCCTCTGGCAGGGACGTGGATATGCCGTTGGGATAAACCACTTCGGTATCATAGCCTTCTGGCTCTAAAAAAATCTGGTGACGCTCGCGCCCGGCAAAGCGCACCACCTTGTCTTCAATGGACGGGCAATACCTTGGCCCCGTGCCCTCGATCTGGCCCGAATAGATTGGTGCGTGTTCAAGGTTGGCGTCTATCAGGGCATGGGTCGCGGGCGTAGTGCCGGTAATATAACAATCTATCTGGCGCTGCCTGATTTGGTCGCTCAAATATGAAAATGGAACGGGCGGCGTGTCGCCCGGTTGGGGTTCAAGCGCCGCCCAATCGATGGTGCGGCCATCTAATCTGGGCGGGGTTCCGGTTTTTAACCTAGAAGTTGGAAAGCCATGTGATTTCAATGTGTTAGCAAGTCCAACGGACGGTTTGTCGCCCATTCGCCCAGCGGGCCATGTTTTTTTGCCCACATGGATCATTCCATTGAGAAAAGTGCCCGTGGTTAGTACAACACATGGCGCGCTTATGGTTTTACCATCAACCATAACAATTCCTGATATGTGCTGTAACCCGCTTGCACCCTCAACTACAAGATCCTCGACCGAGCCTTCAATAAT
>JAOUJU010000382.1 GCA_029883045.1 Rhodospirillaceae bacterium | reverse complement strand
GCGCCAGAAGGGGCAATTGAGCTATTTCACGGATACACCTATTCGGCCCACCCCATAGCAGTTGCAGCCGCATTGGCAACACAGAAAATATACAAGGATGAATCCTTGTTCGAGCGTGCAAATGAACTATCTACCTATTGGCAAGATGGTATCCATGGATTAAAAGGTGCACCGCACGTTGTCGATATTCGTAATTCAGGGCTTGTAGGTGGTATAGAGCTTGATTCTCGTCAGGGGAAAATTGGCCAGCGGGCCTATGATGTTTTTGTTAAAGCATACGAAAATGGGCTTTTGATACGCACCACTGGTGATACCATCGCCCTTAGCCCGCCGCTTATTATTGAAAAAGGTCAAATCGACCAAATTTTCGATACTCTGGCAAGCGTTCTGAAGGATATTGATTAAACCGACATACGCATTGAAACATCGAAAGAAGAAAACAATGACCAAACAAATCAACAACGCAATCGACGGCAAGTTAGTTCCTGCAACTAGCGGACGCACGGCAGAAGTTTTCAACCCCGCCACCGGCGAAGTTTCTGCCATTGTTGGTTTGTCATCCAAAAGCGATGTTGATGTGGCGGTGGCTGCGGCCAAAAAGGCATACCCCGAATGGGCCAATATGCCACCATTAAAGCGCAACCGCTATATGTTCAAATTTAAAGAACTGCTTGAAGCCAACAAAGAAAAAATTGCCAAACTAGTAGGCGAAGAACACGGCAAGGTATTTGATGATGCCTTGGGCGAGGTTTCACGTGGAATTGAAAACGTCGAATTTGCTTGCGGTATACCGCATTTGTTAACCGGTGATTACAGCCGCAACGTTGGCCCAGCAATTGATACTTACGCTATGCGCATGCCATTAGGTGTGACAGCTGGCGTAACGCCGTTTAATTTTCCTGCCATGGTGCCATTGTGGATGTATCCCAATGCAATCGCCTGCGGTAATACATTTGTTTTAAAACCGTCCGAGCGCGACCCATCTACGCCTATGTTTATTTATGAATTATTTCAAGAAGCGGGCTTCCCCAATGGGGTGTTAAACGTGGTTAACGGTGATAAGGAATCCGTTGATGCGTTGCTCCATCACACCGATGTTAAAGCTATAAGTTTTGTCGGCTCCACCCCCATAGCGCATTATATTTATGAAACCGGATCCAAAAATGGAAAACGGGTTCAGGCCTTAGGTGGTGCCAAGAACCACATGGTCATCATGCCCGATGCCGATTTGGATAAAGCGGCTGATGCATTAATGGGCGCGGGGTACGGTTCGGCAGGCGAGCGTTGCATGGCCATATCGGTTGCGGTCCCAGTTGGTGAAAAAACCGCTGATGAATTAATGAAACGTCTAATACCACGGGTCCAGGCCCTTAAAATTGGCCCGGCAACCGATCCCGATGCGCAAATGGGACCGCTGGTTACCAAGGCACATTTTGAAAAGGTTAAAGGCTATATCGACCAAGGTGCCAGCGATGGTGCGGATTTATTGGTTGATGGACGTGGTTTTTCCTTACAAGGCTACGAGAACGGGTACTTCCTTGGCGGCACATTGTTTGATCGGGTAACCCCTGATATGAGCATTTATAAGGACGAAATATTCGGGCCCGTTTTAAGCACCGTCAGGGTAAACGATTTTGAAGCAGCAGTTAATCTTATCCATGGCCATCCTTAAGGTAACGGCACCGCCATATTCACCCGCGATGGCGACACCGCACGCGAATTTGCCGACCAGATTGAGGTCGGGATGGTTGGCATCAACGTTCCGCTTCCGGTTCCGGTGGCTTATCACAGTTTTGGCGGATGGAAAGATTCGTTATTTGGCGCCCATTCAATTTATGGCCCCGATGGCATCCATTTTTACACCCGCCTTAAAACCGTTACCACCCGCTGGCCAACAGGCATACGTGCGGGGGCGGAATTTAGCTTCCCATCGACTAATTAATATTCACAACAAAAATAAAAAACCGGGGCAAAAATTTAAGCCCCGGTTTTTTTGTGCAAAAAAAGTAAAAAATAGTTATTTTAAAATGCTGTAGGC
>JAOUJU010000381.1 GCA_029883045.1 Rhodospirillaceae bacterium | reverse complement strand
TTTTGGCGTTGGCCAATACCCCATCAAGGTCACCATATTCGTTTATCAATAATGCGGCGGTTTTTACCCCAATGCCTTCGACGCCGGGAATATTATCCGAACTATCACCGGCCAATGCCTGCACGTCTATCACCCGGTCCGGCCCAACGCCAAATTTTTCAAATACTTCCGTTTCACCGATGATTTTATTTTTCATCGCATCCATCATGGTGATGCCGGGACCAATCAATTGCATCAGGTCTTTGTCGGACGATACGATTGTTACCTCGGCCCCGCGTTCGCGCGCCTGCATGGCGTAAGTTGCAATAAGGTCGTCTGCTTCATAACCTTCCATATCAACGGACGCTAAATCCATTGCTTCAACCGCGTCACGGACAAGGGCAAATTGCGGTATCAAATCATCGGGCGGGGGCGGGCGATGGGCTTTGTATTCCGGGTAAATGTCGCTACGAAAAGTCTTGCGCGCCCGGTCAAGCACCACGGCAATGGCATCGGCATCGGTTTCTTCAACCAATTTCATTATCATTTTGGTAAAACCATAAACCGCACCTACTGGCGTGCCGTCAGGTCGGGTCATGGGTGGCAGGGCATGATAAGCGCGAAATATAAAACCCGAACCGTCAATCAAAAATAGATGCTTCATGATGTTCCAATAGGTTTTTTATTTAGCGCGAGTTGCTGATTACGGGTTTAATGGGCGGCAGAAGTTTTGGCATTAGGGTCAAGCTTAAAAGCCTGCCCGCAGTACGGGCATTCACCCGAACGGGTCTGGCCATCAAGCTTGATAAACACCCGTGGATGGCCGCCGGTAGCGCCCTTGCCTTCGCATGATGCGGTTGTATCGTTTACTATTACGGCAGGCTTGTTTGACATAATGCGCCCTCTCCCTCGTTTACCTATTTTAGCGCCCTTAGGGGGCGAGCTAGGTTATTTTTAGTGCATTTGACCAATTGGCATAATGAATGATACCGATTGCTGGCAGGGTTGCAATATTACATCGTACCTATGATATTTACCCTAACTTATAAAACCCCGCGTAAAAAGGATAGCCAATGACCACTCCCCAAGCGCAAATGGCACAAACGGCCCAAATACCGCAAAACGCCGTTGAAGTACGCGATCTGGTAAAAACCTATGCGCCCAGCAAAATTAGTGCTGAAAAGCGCGCGTTGAAGGGTATTTCCCTTGATGTGCCGCGGGGGTCGTTTTTTGGCCTGCTGGGGCCCAACGGGGCGGGCAAATCCACCCTTATCAATATACTTGCGGGGCTAGTGAACAAAACATCCGGCAGCGCCAGCATTTGGGGTTATGACACCGAAGAAAGTATGCGCGCGGCCAGGCGTTCAATCGGGGTGGTGCCACAAGAATTAAATCTTGATCCGTTTTTTACGCCGCGTGAATTGCTCGATTTGCACGCAGGCCTTTATGGCGTACCGGTTGCCGAGCGCAGAACCGATGAAATATTAGAAGCGGTCGGCCTTGCCGATAAGGCGCACGCCTATGCCCGCACCCTTTCCGGTGGTATGCGCCGAAGGTTATTGGTGGCCAAAGCGTTGGTGCATAGCCCGCCGGTGCTGGTGCTGGACGAACCGACCGCAGGCGTCGATGTGGAACTGCGCCGCCAGTTATGGGAATACGTTAAAAAACTAAATCAAGAAGGCACCACCATTTTGCTTACCACCCATTATCTGGAAGAGGCCGAGGCACTGTGTGACCGCATAGCCATTATCAACCACGGGCGGCTGGTGGCATGCGATGAAACAAAAAATCTTTTAGGCCGCCTTGATTCCAAGCGCGTTACCGTGGTGCTGGCAGATGAAATTAAGGAAATCCCCGCATCATTAAATGTTTTTGATGTAACTTTAAAAGACGGGCGCGAGCTTGAGTTCAATTACCAGCCCAGCAAAGTGCGTTCGGGTGAAATTGTCCGCGCGGTTCAGGATGCGGGCCTGCGCTTTGCCGAGATTGCCACCAAGGAGCCGGAGCTTGAGGATATTTTTGTCCAGCTGACCAGTGGGGCCGATTCGGAAGCTTAACTTACTGAAA